>DASRRA010000192.1:0-29541 GCA_035696085.1 Bacteroidia bacterium
GGTACAACAAATTCTTCTTTGTGAATATCGAGATAGCCCAATCCGTATTGTCTTCCAAATGCTTCACGTCCATCTTCAAAAAATTTCAGATAATGTCCATGCCATACAATACCCAATGCATCAACTTCACTGAATCGGACCGGAACTTCGGTACGGTTGGTTAGTTGTGAGACGGTTGTTTCCTGTTTCAAATGATTTGTTTTAAGAAACGTAAAAATACGAAAAAAATGGGATGTTACGCCGGGCCTTTCCTACGCCTTTTGTTTGTATATCAACCTGTTTGCTTTGGGTTGTAACACCCAAACCCCGGAAAGAAATAGAAATACCAGGATGAAACTAAAGATATAGTCAGATGCAACGACTTTTTTCTTCATCTCAAGTATGGTTAACGTCTTAATTGAGAAGAGCACGGTATATATGGTTGTAGCAATTAAACAAATGCCCAATAAAATTCCAACTAATAGATAAGCGTCTAAAAAGCTCAGGGCATCGGGTAGTAAAGGAGCTAATAAAGCGATTTTCATAAGCGCAAAAAATAAAATACTGGCAATTATCTGAAGTTTAAAAAAAACGGTTTTAGAAGTAGCCAACCCGATTCGTTTTAGTTGTTGCTGACCGTATACGCCAATGGCATAGATCCACCAGAAAAACACACAGGCTCCTAAAAAATGAAAAAAATCCCGTGAGGGGCTGTGGGTAGGCCATCTAAAGAGTACCCATAAAATGATAAACAGATGCCAATGTTTTAATGCGAGAATATGCTTCATGAATGCTCCTACCTTTTTACTTTATTGTAAAAATACGATATACCCAGCATGACTGCAGCGAACCCAATTAGTTTTAAATTATATAGGACAACCGTGTTTATTGATCCTCCATTCAAGAAAATTTTATGAAATGCACTTAGTGACCAATACAAAGGAGAAAATTCGGCCAGGGTTTGTATCATTTCCGGCATCACGTATACCGGAACCCAAATACCGCCTAAAGCTGCCAGTATAACAACCGAAACCGCTCCAAATGTAGAAGATTGCTGGTGCGTACGAAAAATGGTTCCAATCATTACCCCGTAACTTGTGGCTGCCACACCAGTACAGAAAGCGGTAAAGACAATGCCACCAAAGCTTTTTCCAATTTGTAAAGTAGGCAAACCCAAATGTGGAAGAACATAAATGCCTACCAATAACATCAACAAGCATTGTGTGAGACATACCAACAAATAAGCACTAACTTTTCCAATTAAAACCGTAATAAAGGAGCCGGGCATGGTACGGATGCGGGTATAGCTACCGTCATCACGTTCTTTAATGATGCTTCCAGCCATGGAGATTACGATGAAGAACATTCCAAAGATGGTCCAGGCAGGTACATTGTGTTGCACTGAATTGAGTAGCAAGGCTTCTGCAGGCGTCTCTACGGTATTCACTTCCGAAAAATTAATAAATTCTTTGAGCACTTGTGTAGAATCTGATTTTTCAGTTGCCAATCGTTTGCTGAAAAAATCAAGTAGGGTTTGTGTTTCCAGTTTGGAAGAAGATTGTTTTAAGGAACTGAGAATGGTGGCTTTGAATGATTTTTTGGTGCCAGGTGCGAATAAAATTTGAAGATCTAGTGGGGTAGTAACCGTATCTGTTTTTTTTGTAGAGTCCCCTAAACCAGCTACAGCCAATTTTTTTGATACAAACTGATTCACGTTGTTGTGGAGCGATTGTGTGGCTTGCGGGGGAATGATAATTCCTATTTCATAATCACCGGCTTTTACTTTTTGTTTTACTTCCACATCGCTGATGGTGGATTTAGTGATCTCTACAATTTTCGATTCCAGTAATCCTTTTTCAATCTGTCTACCTAAGCTTCCTGTATCGTTATTAACGAGCAACAAAGGAATCTTTAATTCCTGGTAGTCTTTAAAAGGAGCATCCTGGATAAGTGCCATAATCATGATCATGGCCATCGGCATAAGAAACATAATGGCGAGGCCGCCTCTGTCGCGCAGGAGGATGATCAGATCTTTTTTTATAGTGGCGAATAAGCGCAGCATGACTAGTCTCTCAGCTTTTTCCCTGTTAACTTCAAAAACAATTCTTCCAAATTTTTTGTTTGATTTTTCTCAATCAACTTTTTCGGTTCTCCCTGCGAAATAATTTCTCCTTTATCAATGATAAGGATCTCATTGCATAAATTCTCGGCTTCTTCCATTAAATGTGAGGTATAGATGATGGTAGTTCCCTTATGATTAAGTAGGTGCAAATGTTCCGTGATTAAATTCCGTGACTGCACATCAACTCCCACCGTCGGTTCATCCAAAAAAACGATTTGGGGGTCGTGTAAAATACCTGCTACTAAATTGATGCGGCGTTTCATTCCACCTGAAAAGGTTTCTATTCTTTTTTTGGCAACATCAGCTAAACCGACAATTTCCAGGTGTTCATTTATTTTTTTTCGAAGCGATTCTCCCTTTAGGCCATACATGTTTCCGATGTAATGCAAATTCTCGAAGGCCGTAAGGGTGGGGTAGAGTGCAATTTCCTGAGGTACTACACCAATGAATTTTTTTATTTCCTGTAAATGGGTGTGAATAGACATCCCAAGAATAGTTGCTTCACCTGATGAAGGTTGGATAAGGCCGCAAAGCATAGAAATGGTACTCGTTTTACCGGCACCATTGGGTCCTAATAGGCCAACTATTTTTGCTTGTGGGATATCGAATGAAATCGTATTGACCGCAGGCTGTTGCGAACCGTTATAAATTTTTACCAGGTTTTTAACTTCAATAGCCTTGTGAACAGTCATCTTAAGCGATTAGTCCTGTTTTAAGAATATTTTCATTTCACAGCTGGCAATAAGCTCTTCATTGCAAAACGTTTTCGCATCAATGATGGTGATATCAAAAACAATTTGTTTAACCAGGATTTCTGTTTTCAATACGCTGCCCACTTTCGGGAGTTTGTTGATGGTTAAATTTTTAATGGCTGCAATGTATCCAACAGGTGGCGGTCCGGTTAACGAACCTTCCTGCGCCATTACAGAGATAGTATATCCTGCACGTAAAGCTGCTGTTTGAGCAATGTTTTCAATGATTCCGGGCTCCGTAAAAAAACCGTTTTCACAAAAAATATTACTGGGTTGGATGGTGAATCCGGAAATGGTTGTGGTATCGTCATTTTCCCAAAGGGTATCCACCATTTCAATGGGTGGCTTTTGTGGAATTAATGCTGACACGGCATCGTACTGAAGAATGGGATGTTGTTGAAGTGTTTTCATTATACTACTGTAAGAATTGCATTTGCATAGGAAAAACGGGCACTTTCAGGAACTGTCAGGGCGATTTTATGTCCCTTCTTTAATTTTCCTGAATTCATAAGTTCTTCTAAAGAAATAAAGATGGAAGCGGCACCAATGTTTCCAACCTGTGCCAGGTTCACAAACCATTTTTCCTGTGGTAAGTCAACCCCATACAATTTCATTTCTTCATCTACTTTAGAGCGAAAAAATTCGGATGAAATATGTGGTAGAAACCAATCGATGCTTTTTGGGTCAACATGATGTTTCTTAAACAATTCAACATATTTCTGTGTTCCAAGACGAGCTATATTTTTTTCGAGAAGACGTGTATCCTGTTTCATGGCGAAGATAGACTTATCCAGCCACTCTGTTGGTTTGTATTCCGACCAGCCTTTTAAGTTACCTTGTTCATCCTTATCAGCGGCCATGTACATGCAGGTTTCCAATTCATTTGCAAAAGAACAGATTTCTATCCATTCTATTTTTAAGGATAACCCCTCCGGGTTGGGCTTGTTGCTAAGTAATACAGCAGCAGCACCATCCGAAAGCATCCATCTTAAAAACTCTTTTTCAAAAGCAATAATTGGGTTTTCTTCAATTTCCTTTAGTTTGAAACTTTCCTGCTCAAAATTCTGAGCTGACATCCAGGTAGACAATTTCTCCGAGCCGGTGGAGACAGCATTGTTTGTATTGCCTGTTAACACAGACATATAAGCATATTTCAATGCATTCATTCCGGAGCAGCATGATCCTGAAAAAGAAATGGCCTCAATGGGCCGTGATTTCAATAAACCATGCACCATTACACCATGAGCAGGCAACAACTGATCAGGGGAGGTGGTGCCACAGGTGAGTAATTCAATATCTTTGAGTTGAAAGGTATCATTGCAAAGTGCTTTGATTGCTTCTACAGTTAATTCAGCATTCGTATGTGTACTATTGCCTTCTTTATCTCGTGAATAAAAGCGTCTGGTGATACGATTGTTTCTTAGAACAATTGATTTTGCTCTTGATTTTTTTCCGTCCACCATTCCCAGATATTCTTCCATTTCATCATTACTAACCGGATTACCAGGTAAATATTTGGCAATGCGATTAATGTAAACAGTTCTATCCATAAATAGTTGAATCCTTTTTTTTGCCAACTTACGTATTGGCTTTAAATTCCATAAGAGACAAATTTAATCATTTAATTAATTTTTTCGTCACCAATTTCTAATATTTTATAATGAGTTGGGGAAAAAACGCTCAGTCTCCCCGCGCCTCAACCCCCGTCCCCTCTCCTTGAAGGAAGCAGAGGGGACGGGGGAGAGGTAAGCAGAGGTAGTACGTTTTACCTCAAACTATTCTGCGAATAATAATCAATCTCCTTCTTTATTTTCGAAGGAAAAAGTATAGGCGCCAACCGGGAAATAATCGTAATAATTGGGGAAAGGATGAGAATGGCTGTGGGGAGCACAATTCCAAATACACGTACACGTCCTTTTCTGTCGGCACTTCCGGCTGTTCCTTTTTTTGAAATGTAATTTGCATATAACGGGAACAACACGCGTCCTCTTCCTTCCAGTAACATCAGGTTGGATTTGATATGAACAGCTCCCAAATCAACCAGCTCTTTTTGCAGTGTGGAATATTCATTTGTAAGCAAGTGTTGCTTTATAGTTGCACCAAATTTGGGTGCATTGGTTTCCAGATACTCCTGGGATACACCATATTTCGGAAAAATCTTTAGAAAGCGTTCTTTTACACCTCCCAATACATATGCAAGTACGGTGACTAAACTGACTAAATTAGCGGATGAATCCACATAGGTAATGTTTCCTACCAAATTAGCATTTAAATTTTTCAATTGTAGTTTCATTTTCTCCTGGCTTCCCAACCACATGTTTCTGCATGCCAGCACTGTTACCACTGGTTTTCCTGCCAATAGTTTTTTCGCTGCCTCACTTTTTAAAAAAGAATTGATCGGGATACAAATAGATAGGTACCAGGGCTGATAGGCCACAACAACCAAATCAAACTGCTCATTCGGATCAACGGAAAGTGGCTGTAATTCACAAGGCACGCCATGCACCGTTTCCGGGAACACATCAAAAAACTCTGTGTAGCGCCAAGGGTAAGGGTAAGGGATTACCGGCCTGATTTGCTCGTATTGAATTTTTATATCAGGTTCGTTTTCAAGCGGAGCCAATGTCGCACGCAGCGCATTGTTCAACTGACCAGTTTGTGTATAGTAAACGACAAGTACTTTTTTCATGGGAAACAAAGATAATAAAAAATGCTTGCTACCCTTATTTACCGGAATAGCAAGCATTTTCAATGGTTAAACGGCTGTGAGCTATTTGCCTTTTGTTTCAGATGTTTCTTTATCAAATTCAATGGTAATGGTTGTAGCCGCCATTTTTACAGGTGTTACTTCTATAAATGCATCTCTCCAGAGTATGATCATCTCTGCAAACTGCATGTCACCAGAGGTTTTAGGAATGTCTTTCCAAGCCAGACTAAACCCTTCCGGTTCTGCTTTTAGGAGCAATTTAGGTTTTCCATCTGAATGGTAATTTGCATATTCTTTTCCATCCGGCATTTTCATGGCAACTTTGTTGGGTTGGAAAATCGCTACTTTATCACCAGTATATTTCACATTGAATTTTGCATCGGTACGTGCTGTTTCTTTTTTTGCTTTTTCAAGTGTCACAGAAAATGGACCTGCCGTAAAATCATTTTGCGAAGCAGGCAATTTGAAATCAGGCGCTGTGACACCTTTCGCATTCGCATCAACGCGATATATTCCTTCCAACACAAAATCAAAATTGGCTGTTTTTTTATAACCTTGCCCTTTTAAGTCGATGACTTTAGAATCGCTGTCTTTTGGGCCGATAATCAACCATTTTTCATTTGGATTGATCGATTTCCCATCGATTTTAAAAACGCTTTCCGATGGTTTGTAAATGATATAATCGTTTGTTTGATTTTTGATTCTTAATCTGAATTTAACACCATTGTCATTAGCAACCGCATCATCAACGGTGATGATCAGGTCCTTTGCATCGACTGTTTGTGTTTTGTAAAAGACCCGTTTGTAATTTTGTGCCTGAATTGCGGTGCAATACACAAGTGCTAAGAGTGCAATAAATTTTTTCATCGAATTTTTGTTAGTGGTTAATTGACAAGTATATTTTGAGTTATTAAAAATAGAAAAATATTTGTAGAAAGTGTGTGTCGTGTCATTTCGATCGCATGCTGCCTCAGCTTTAGCGCGTCTACCACTTCATTTTCTCTAGTCTCAAAAAAGCATTTTTTTCAATATCTGCTATTTGATCCAATATATCTGCACACGCATCATAGTCTTTCTGATCTTTTAAGCGGCCTTTGTAAATACGGCCCATATTCACAGCACTCGCTCTCCACAAATCTCCTGCTTTGGTGAACTCTTCAGAGATCTCCAGCAATTGATTATTTTTTAAAATAACACTGGCTTGTTCCAAAAAAGCAGCAAACAGAAAACGAAATCCACCCCCACCGGTTCCAATTTCTTCCTGCATGCGCACAATTTGACCCAGGTACAAGCCGGCTTTACGTGCTCCCAATTTTTGTGGCCACTTCCGAATTTGTTTAGCCGTATATTTTATCCCTTTCACGCCACCTATTCCTCCCGGAATATGCAGCATGTGATAGGTGGTTCGTTTTATTCCTTTAATAATTCCTTTTTTTATGACTTCTTCCGGCACTGGTTGTACATTCTCAGGAAAATAAATATGCCCCTTGGGTGCAAGCGGCCCTTTTGCAAAGCGCACACGCAGCATATCTTCTTCCGATAAGGTGGTTACCGTTTCCATCACCGGGTCACTCACCAGGTAATTGTTTTTTTCTTTACCATACACGATCAGATTGTGTGCATTGAAATGAAAACGATACTCCGGTGGAAAATAAGGCAGGTTAAAAACGCCTACCTGACAGCCAACGGGCACCCCTTCTTTTATTTTTTGATTGAGAAATGCAGTCGCTTGTTCTTCATTCGAAAATTTTTTTCGCGTCACTTTTACACCTAACGCTTTGCAGGCTCTGCTGAAGATCCAACCTGGCATACTTCTGTAGGTGATAGCAGGGCCATTGTTGATGGATAAAAACGGAATGTGCAAATAAAATAATCCTGATCCTATTCCAAACACCAGAGGTTCTGTCATAAAATGTAAACCATGATACTTCAGCAAACTGGTTGCAACACCATTTTCGCAATGCGCTGTTTGTATATGTTGAAATTCTTTTTCCACGTTTATCCTTTGAAATTTTTTAGTTCTTCTACACTTATATCAAATGCTTTCGCATATCGCTTTAATTTTTCATCGCTCAGCGACTGAAAGACTGCAGGTTTTAAATGACGTTTAATCGTGAATTTCCAAAAACCAGTATAACCCGAAAGAATTTGAAAATCCATGATGCGTAGTTCCATAAAATAATAGACCGGACTTTTTTCTCCATTCTTTACGGCAAGGCGAGCTGCTTCAGTACGCTCCTGTATATCTTCCCAGGCATTGTCCAGCGCATCTTTTTTTACATTCCAGCCGGTGCTGAGTCCGGTGGTATATTTCCCTTCACTGTTTTTTACATAACACACTTCTCTTGTCATTTTTTCCAGTGCCGATTTATCTTGTGGCAGATCTTCTTCTTTCATTTGAATTCTATATTAAGCAATTTATGAATTGGCAAATACCGGTTTGTCGTAATACCAAATCACATTAATATCTTTTGCAATGGCGGGATCAACGCCAAGTGCAGCATCACTCGTTGTATCAATTATTGCATCTTTCGCCAGGTCGATGGTATATGGATTTACTTTCATGTCCGTTGGTGTACCATGCACTTCCGCACTGATCCTACGAAACAACTCCGCAGCAATATGTTCCAGCTTTTTCATATTGTTTGCAACTTGTTTCAATAATTCATCCGCATTTAATTTTTGTTCTATGCCTTGCTGAAATGTTTTCAAATAATCCAAATCAAGCGGATCCACGTAATGATTGCTGAGTATCTTGGTTTCATACGGTTGCCAGGCAATGAACAGGTCTTGTACACGTTTGTTCAATTCCCCAAATTTTTGCCCGAAGCCATTGTCCGTCATAAACAAAGCCTTTAATACTTTCATATCGGTAAATCCTTTGTTTGTAAAAATCAAGCAAGGTATTGACCAGTATATAGCCCAGTCCCACAGGATCTTCATAACCATAATTTGTGTGTTTCCCATCAATTTATATTTGTGCTGATAAATCGGGAACCAGCTGTCGAACCAGGATAAGTGGGTACGTTCATACGCTTGCGCGCGAATGGAAATATCTTCACCTTTTAAATCGCGTAAAATCAAATCACTTAACCAGGTATTGTTCAAGGAAATAAAATCACTGCCGGGAGAATAGAAGGGATCCAGGAAAGCACCTGCTTCACCTGTTACCGCCCACCGGTCGGATGAATAAATTCTTCCGCTGTTGTGACAAAAATGTTTTAGAATGCGAAAATCCATGAGCTCTTCTTTGGGCGGGCAAATTTTTTCTGCACACAAAGGTTCGTGTTTTTTCATCCAGGTTACTGCTTTCTCGTAGGTATTGATCTCGTCAAATGGATGTACATCCTGATCAGCCACAATACCAATACTTGTATTTTTTGAACCCAATGGAATCACCCATACCCAATAGCCTTTGTCCATGAAATGGACTGTGCTCAGGTATCGAAGTTTAGGTGCCAGATAGCTTTTCCAGGTATGGTTCTCACTCCAGTCATCAATATCAATCACTCCTTTCAAGCGATACCATACGGCATTCACATTGTGATCCGCCGGTTTTTGAAAACCCATTTTTCGTTTTAATAAACTAAAGCGACTGGTTGCATCTACTACCCATTTTGCTTTTACGCGTTTTTCTTGTTCATCATGATTGTAAATCACCGTGTGTCCATCTTCCGAAAACTCCACATCTTTCACCCGCGCACCCAGCATGAACTCGGTACCATATTCTTTTGTATGCTTCTCCAAATAGTTTTCAAATGTTCCTCTATCCAGCTGGTGACTGGGCACTGGCAATTTTAAGCGAGGACCCAGTTCTACCCGGTTTGAAATTTCGCCTTTGTTTTTTGAGGTGAAGAAAAAACGCAACCCATGTTTTGGTAATTCAAATTCTTCCAGGTAATCTTTCAGATTCAATACTTCGCGGAAGTAGTGTGTAGCCAATTCAACGGTTGATTCACCAACTTTGTGTGCTGCCGTTGGAGCAATGGTATCCCTGTATTCCATAATTAAAATGGACATATCCGGATTTGATTTTTTAAGCTGTAAGGAAAGCGTAAGTCCGGCAAGACCGCCACCGGCAATAATTAAATCATATTGATTTTGCATACAAAGTTGTTCTATCTGTTAGGGTAGAGTAAAAGTAAGGAATAAATTGAGATATAAATGGGGAGAGGGATAGTCTTCGAAGGAAAAATTATTCTCCGCATTTTTGCGGAGAATAGCGAAAATAATCTCCGCACGATTTCACACGCATACGCACCCTTACTTCTTCCAAAAATGATAATAATTAAACCATTGCTCCGGATAACGATATACCATTTTTTCAAATTCCCTTACATACGCTTGTAGCAACTCATTCACAGCGGCATTGGTTTGTTCTTCTGTTCGTGCGCGTTTTAATTGTATCGGTTCCGTCGCAAAAAAATGATAATGAGAACTGCCTTCTTTTACTGCGAATACAAAGGTAACGGGGACACCAAATTTTGCGGCCATGATAAAAGGGCCCGCCGGAAACTCGGCTTTCTTCCCAAGAAAAGGGATTGTAATGGTCTTCGCTTGTTCACGAAAACGATCACCATGCATCACTACCAATTCATTTTTAGTGAAGGCATTGTGTAATTCAATCATATGGCCTAATTCACCATCTTTTATGGCAATGATGTTAACGTTCTTTTTTTTCTGAACACTGTCCATGTATTGCTTCAGGCTTTCCTTTTCATTTTCATACATTAAAATGTTGAAAGTGGTATTTAAACGGTTGAGCAATTGCCCGGCTATTTCCCAATTTCCAATATGTCCGCTGATCAGGATGCCTCCTTTTCCGGTGGCAGCAATTTTATCCAATACTTCACCACCTTCATGATCGATGGTGAAATTGGTTTTTACACCAGCCAGTAGTGCCACTTTATCCAAAATGGTTTGCCCAAAGATGTAATAGTTTCTGTAAATTTTTAACCAGGTGGTGGTACGTTTGTATTGAAGGATGTTGTGAAAAAAGTAAAAGCTGCTTTTGTTTGATTTACGTGCAAACAAAAAGTAATACAACGCCACAAACCGAAGTACGAAATACGCGAGCTTAAGCCCTAAATGATTGAGAATAAAAACAAATATTTTATGTCCCAATACAGAGCCTTTGGATTTACCTTGCCATTTTTCGGCCATTCGTGATGTTAATGTGTAATTGTTCTTTCGATAGTACTGGTGTTTGTTTAATTAAGCTTTTATTTTTTCGCCAACTTTACGATTTACATAATTGTAAAAATCCTGGAAGGTGTGAATACCAATGAAATCTTCAGCCACCACTTTAAATCCAAAGTTACTTTCAATGATAACAACTAAATCAACATAATCCAAACTGTCCAGGTTAAGTGTTTCACGAAGGTTAGCGGTTGGGACAATCTTTTCGGAATCTACTTCAAACTCCTCTACTAAAAACTCATTAATTTTTGAAATAATTTCTTCTTGTGTCATCGTTGGGTTTTGTTTGTTTGTTGTTTGTTAGTTTGTGACTATTTTTGTGCTACTGTTAATTTGTTATTTTCCTGATGATAAGGGAGGAGTTGGTTCCTCCAAATCCAAATGAATTGGATAAATATAAATCAATATTTTTTTCTACCGTCTTTGCAGTGATGTTCAATTTTGCAGAAGCTTCATCCGGGTTTTCAAAATTGATATTGGGTGCAATGAAATTGTTTTGCATCATCAGTGTAGAATATACAATTTCACTGGCGCCTGCCATCCAGCATTCATGCCCTGTCATGGATTTAGTTGAGCTTACCAATGGTTTGCTTTGCCCAAATACACTGTCAATCGCCTGAGCCTCGGCAAAGTCACCACCAGGTGTGGAGGTTGCATGGGCATTAATGTAATCAATTTGTGCAGCTGTTAATTTTGCATCATTCAGCGCCATGTTTAAGGAGCGTATTTGTCCTTCTACACTGGAGTTGGAGATGTGCTGACCGTTGGAAGAAAAACCATATCCAACCACTTCCGCAATGATGGGTGCACCACGTTCAATGGCACTTTCATAACTTTCTAAAATAACGGTTGCTGCGCCACCGCTGGGAATAAGGCCGTCACGGTCTTTATCGAAAGGGCGTGATGCTTTGGTGGGTTCATCATGTCTGACCGAGAATGCACTTAAGCCATCAAAACTTCCAAATGCAAAAGGATTTACTTCCTGTGCGCCTCCGCAAATGATGTGTTTTTGCAATCCCCATTTAATCATAAGATAAGCCAGGCCGATAGCGTGGGAGCCGCTGGCACAAGCTGCACTGACAGTGAAATTGATGCCTTTCAACTTAAAAATAGTAGAAAGGTTCATGGTTACCGTACAGTTCATGGATTGAAAAATGGATCCCGATCCCAACAGCGTCGTATCCTTTTTTTCACGAATGGTATCAATGGCCTCGCTTACTGCTTTGGCAGAACTATCATTTCCGTATAAAATCCCAACTTCATTTTTTTCAATCCAGTCCATGTCCATGTTGGCTTCTTTCATCGCTTCCGCAGTTGCCATATAGGCATATTCTGCTTCTTCCGAGAGGCCAACGCGTGCTCTTCTGTCTATAACTCCCTTTAATTGAGGAGCTTCAACAATTCCCGTTAAAGCCGAGCGATATCCCCAGGATTTTCGCTCCGGATCAATCCCAATTCCTGATTTTCCTGTATATAATGAGTTTTTTACCTCGTCCAGATTTTTCCCGAGGCATGACCAGATTCCTAATCCTGTTATAACTACTCTGTTATTCATTTACTTAGTTAAAAATGGAAACAAAGATAGCGTATTTTTTCTATGTTTAAACACACATTTATTAACTGTACAACCCACCGTTAATAGAAAGCACCTGCCCTGTGATGTACGTTGCTTTGTCTGAAGCAAGAAAGCAAACAGCATCAGCAACTTCTTCTGCGGTTCCAAAGCGATTCAGTGGAATCAATTGTTTAAAGTCTTTTTCATTGATACCATCGGTCATATCTGTTTTGATAAAACCCGGAGCCACACAGTTGGCCGTAATCCCTCTTCTGCCTACTTCTTGTGCAAGTGCTTTGGTTGCACCAATAATTCCTGCTTTGGCCGCAGAATAGTTTGTTTGACCTGGTAAACCTTTTAATCCGGATAAAGAAACAACATTCACCACACGTCCATATTTTTTTACGAGCATGCCTTTAATGATCAATCGGGTGACATTGAAAAAACCTCCTAAACCGATGCCCAGCACGGTATCCCACTCCTCGTTACTCATCCACATCAAGAGTTGATCTTTTCTTACACCGGCATTGTTCACCAGAATTTCAATGGTTTTTGTGGGATTGTTTTCTATCCATTTTCCAAGTGTCGCTTCAACTTCGGCCTGGTTGGCCACATTAAATTGTATGATTTCCCCATCACCACCTTTTTCACGAACCAGTTTTAATGTTTGTTCGGCTTCTTCTTTTAGAAGTATAGTTGATTAAAATGTAGTGACCCGATTCAGCTAGTTTGGTGCAGATAGCACGGCCTATGCCTCTTGATCCACCGGTTACTAATGCGTATTTCATAGTTAATCGATATAGAAAATAGTTGAAAACTAAATTTATAAAATCTGCGGATTGTGTGTCTGTGTGTGCTGTTTGATCGCAGCTAGTTTTTTGTACAAAATGGTATCATCCTCAAAACGCGGCACAAGCGTGCGTATTTGTTGATACGTTTGCTGGCTGGAGGCTGATAACTTCTTTTCTGTTTTTAAAACATCTATCGCCTGCACAGCAGTAAGCAATTCAATCGCCAGTACCTGGTACGCATTTTCCACTACTTTGGCAGTGATAACGGCTGCATTGGTTCCCATGCTTACAATATCCTGGTTATCATTATTGTTTGGAATACTGTGAATATACATGGGGTTGGAAAGCATTTGATTTTCAGCTGTTGTAGAGGTTGCTGTAAATTGTGCTGCCTGCATGCCCAGGTTCAATCCTAATTTACCCAGATTTACAAAAGGTGGGAGTTTTCCATTGAGTTTATCATTCATTAAGAAATTCAATTGACGTTCCGCCAGCATGGTTAGCTTGGTAATCGCAATTTTCAGCTTGTCCATTTCAAGCGCTACATAGTCGCCATGAAAATTACCGCCATGAAATACATTGTTATTTTCTTTGTCAATGATGGGATTATCGTTTACGGAGTTCACTTCATTCTCCAGTACATTTTCTGTTGTATAGATGGTATCCAGCACAGGTCCTAAGATCTGCGGCACACAGCGTATAGAGTAATACTCCTGCACTTTATCCTGGAATACGGTTTCTTTTTTATAGCTACCATCAAATAGATGCTCTTCTCTTTTTCGAATGAGTTTACTGGAGCTCATCACATTGTTCATTGCCTTCGCTATGGTTTGCTGGCCAAGGTGGGGCTTTACCTGGTTTAGCTCTTTGGAGAAATGGTCGCTATAGGATTCTACCATCTCGATGATAAGGATGGATGAAGCCAGGCTCCAATTCAATAATTGTTTTGCATGCAACAGGTTAACCATGGCAATACCCGTCATTACAGAGGTTCCGTTGATTAAACCCAATCCCTCACGCATGTGAACGGTGATTGGTTTCAAACCTACTTCTTTGTAAACCTCCGCTGTAGGCCTTAATTCACCTTTGTAGGTAACCTCTCCTTCACCAATTAAGTTAAGTGATAAATGCGCTAACTGCACCAAGTCGCCACTGGCGCCAACGCCGCCATGCTCAAAAATTTGTGGATAGATATCGTGATTGATTAAATCTCTTAGCAGATGTACCACTTCGGTATGTATCCCGGAGTAGCCTTGCATCAACGAAGTCAGGCGGCAAATCATGGCGGATTTCACATAAATATCGCCTAAGCGTTTTCCGGCACCTGTGCAATGACTACGAATAAGATTATATTGAAGCTCAATACGGTCCTGATCACTGATGTGGTATTGTGCCATCGGACCGAAGCCTGTATTGATTCCGTATATTAATTTATCTGTTGAAAATGTTTTTAAAAATGCATGGCTTTCTTCTACTTTTTTGAGGGCTGTGTGATCAAGTTCAACTTTTTGTCCCTCATACAAAATTTTATGGAAATCGCTACTGGTTAATGGGGTGGTACCTACCGTAATGAATTGAGATTTACTCTCTTTTTGCGTTTGTGTGTTCGAGGGCATTGATACAATAGTTTAAAGCTTGCAAAACCTGATAAAACTTCTTCGTCAGCCGTAGCTTACATCCTTTGCTAAGCTATGGATGATGAAAAGCGAATGCTGGGTGCAAAAATAGGCTTTTCTTGGTTACCTGCAAGTTTTAAATTGGGGCTTACCTTACCAATGTTACGGTTCCTTTATAGAAATGCTTTTTCTTATTCGTGTCAACAATGTTTATCATATACACATACACATCCTGGGCAGCTAATTCATTGTTGTTATTTTTACTGCCATTCCAGGGTATTTGTATATCTGTTGTGCGAAACATGATGTCTCCCCAGCGATTAAAAATAATCATTTCATATTCCATCACTTCTTCACCTTTCCCGGAGAAGGTCTCGTTAAGCCCATCACCATCAGGTGTAAAGGAATTGGGAATGTAAAAGGTAAATTCAGGTTGAACAATTATTTTACCCGTGGTGATATCCTTACAGCCAAATTTATTATACACGGTTAGTGTCACCATAAATGTATCCGCATAGGTGTATTGATGCGGCGGTGTATCAAAAACAGTGGAATAGGTACTGTCGCCAAAATTCCAGATAGCACTATCTGCACGCTGGGAATTGTTTTTAAATGTAATGGTGGCACCTGTAACACCTGTAACTTTGGGGGTAAACAAAAAGTTGGCAGTAGGAGAAGGATACACTTCAATAAAATTGGGTTTCATGGTTTCAGCAGAACAGCCACTGTCGGAAGTAACGAGCAATCTTACATTGTAGCTAATTGCAGCAGGACTCAGATTATGATAGGTGTGATCCGGATTTTGAACAGTGGCAATCCTGTTTCCCAATTGCCATTGCCAGCTCACAATTTTACCGCTTGAAATGGTTGATAGATCAATGAAATTGGTGGCGAGTGGAGCGCAGCTCTTTTGATTGGTGGCGGTAAAATCAGCCTTAGGATTCGGGCTTATTTTTATTTGTTTGCTAATGGAATCAACACATCCGGAATCGGAGAGGAGTTTGAATTTAATAAGATAAATTCCTGCAGTTGCAAAAATATGTTGAGGTGATTTTTCAGTAGATAACGTAGAGCTATCTCCGAAATCCCATATATAATGGACCGTTTCGCTGTCATCAAATGAGGAATTGTCAATCAGGGTAAGTTGTTTTCCTTCGCAAGCGTTCTTTATTTTAAAATCGGCATGCAGTGGTATTTTAATGGCAATCAGTTTTGTTTTATTTCCCACGCATCCTTTATCGTTTGTAGCTGTAAGTGAAAGCGGATAGTTCCCTTTTGTTGAATACATATGGGAAGGGTTTTTTTGCTGATCTGTTGATCCGTCTCCAAAATCCCATTTCCAAAAGATAATTCCGCTCGTATCAGAATTATTTTGCAGGTTCACCAGGTTGCCGGGACATAACACACTGTAATTAAAATCAACTACAGGCAGATCATAAACAGTAATGTGATGAATAACAGAATCTGTACATCCTTTATCAGAAGTGACGATTAAGGTTACATCATATATGCCGGCAGAAGTATAGGAATGTTGGGCAACAGGTTCACTCACACGATTTGTTGCATCTCCAAAATTCCATTGTGATGTTTGGATGTTGCCGGAAGCAATGGTGGATTCACTCCTAAAGGTATAAGCTGTTTCTTTGCAAACATCCGAAACGTTGAATACCGGAACCGGCGCAGGTATCAACGTGATTGTAGTTTGTGCTGTTGCCCTGCAACCATACAAATCTGTCGCAGTCACGGAGTACGTGCCGGGGGTAGTTACAGTGATGGTATGTTGCGTACTTCCTGTTGACCAAACCACATCTCTCATATTATCAACTTGAAAAACATGGTGGATGGGGACATTTTCGCAGAAGTTGTAAGGGCCACCTAAATCAATGGTTGGGTTGGGATGAATGGTTATGGAGATGGTATCTGTTGCAATACAACCATATTTACTCGTAACCATTACCCAATACGTACCACTGTTTTTAACAACCAGCGAAGGTGAAGTGCCACCGGTGTTCCACAATATTTGCGAATAACTATTGTCGATGGTAATTTCTATCTGGGCGCATGCAGAAATATCCGGTCCCAATGAAACACTGGGTTTCGGTTTAAAGGAAACACGTGTAGAGTCAACATATACACAACCGTTTATATCTTTTGCTGTTACTGTATAGAGGCCGCTTATGGAAACAAGGATTTGTTGTGTTGTGTCGCCGGTTGACCATACATACTTACTCATGCCGGGGCCTGCATCCAACGGAATCGGATCAACATCGCAGGAGATGATAGAATCCGGTAAGAGCAGTGTGCCGTTGCCTTTCATCTTAACGTCAATGATCACACGAAATAGTTTGCATTTTTTTATGCAATAATCATCACAGTACTGAAGGGTAATGGTATCCGTGTAGGGCGGCGTAGCAGTGTTTTTATAATAAATACCTTTGGTGGTTAAATAAGCTGTAGCGGTGGGTTGATGAATCGAAGAAATAGCGTAGGTTATTTTATCCGTGTCAAGATCTGTTGCGATGAATGGCAATGCTATTTCCATTTCAACAGATGTAGCATTACAGGGCACTTCTACCTTCAAAAGTGTATCTGCAATGTATCTCAGTTGATTGCTGATGTACAAAAAATCCGGAAATTTATAGGCTTGTTGTATTTCATTAATCATGTTGATTTGCCTTGCATTGAAATTGCAGGCCATTCCGGCGTTATTCGGATTGTTGACGGCACCAACAAATTTTTGTTTCCCATCATCATTTACATATAAGAAATAAATTTTTCCGTCAGGGCCAAGCTTCAAACCTCTTGCAGTAAGTTGTTCATTATTCGGGCTAACATCATAAATGAGCGTGGTGGTGCCTGTGCTTAAATCATGTTGGTATAATTTACCACCGGTGTTGCCTTTGCAATATTTAGAAATGTATAGCTTACTGCCATCCGGCGACCAGCACAGATCATATACACCGTGGTTAGCTCCACTTAGTCCGGTAGGGTATCCAGGTACTATGGCTTGCCTGGAAATTTCGCCGGTTGCCGTATTAAAATCCATGATCAATACATCGTCCAGATCCTGAAGGCTGGCAATGGAGAGTTTGTTGGTGGTTTCACAAAATCGTATCGCCCGTATATCTGTTGGAAATCCTAAAAGCGGATAAGATGCGATCAGATTAATACCTGTAGCCGTAAATTTATAAACAGCAACAGCAGAAGGTGAATTAGATGTAGTTAATACCCAGAAGTCGTGACTTTTTGCAACAGGAATAATTTCAATTCCTTCAACCACATTGTTGCTGATCAAGATGTTTTTTAAGCCGGGGGCAACATCGCCTTTGGGATTGAAAACAGTACCATTACCAGGTAAACTCATATCTACAATGGAGTATAAGAATCGTTTTTGACCTGCGCCTTCACCTAAGCCATCATTATGAAAAATATAATAACGGTTGCAGTTGCCCGGATCCGATACAATTTTTCCACTGCCCCAGGAGGATGTCAAAGCAATCAATCCATGTCCGTTAGGCATTGCGTTATGCGTAGCATCGATTACCACATTTCCATCCGTGTAAAATTTAAGAGCGCCGGTTTGTGGATCTGAAAGTACAGAACACGCTTCTTCTCCAAAAGGAGTATAGCCATTGGGTGCAACGACAACAGTTGCTGAAGAAAATTTAAGCGCACTACAGGAGTTACCGAAATACCAATTGGAACATTCAAGTTGGCTGAATGCAACCTGAGAGAAGAGCAGTAAAATTAAAAATGATATGTTTCCCCGAGTTGTCATCAGCTGCAAAATAGTCACTCTTAATTAAGTGCAATGCCGGGAAGATCGGGCCAAATTCAGGTATACAATTAAGGCTGGAGATACTGAATTGAAAGGGCTTTCAAGTGCCCCCTATTCTATACGAATAAAAAAATGGGGAAACGAAACCACAAGGAATATGAAATTGATGCGTTTCCAGCTCTCTACAGCCTAATTACCTGCTGCTTGAAAACCGCAACAAATTTTTTCGAATCTTTTGATTTATTTCCGGGGTGGCATTCGTTTTAAAAATAAGTAATATAAATAAACCTCCAACAATGCTGCTTCTGACAGCAATATCCAGATAAATATAGTTTAAATCGGGAAGGAAATATCCCGGCAGAAATGCAACAATAGAAATGATAATTAATTTCCATGTATTCTTATCATAAGGTTGCATGCGAAATTTAACATACAGCAGTATGAAACGGGCAGCATTTGCAAATACAACGGTCAATGCTGTGGCAATTGCAGAACCAATAATGCCATAAAGTGGAATGAAAATATAATTGGTTAAAACAGTAACACCAACCAATAGGAAAACAAGCAAGGCATCATAGCGATAATACTTTGAATTGACAATAATTACCTGATTGATTCCTGTTCCCATTTCCACTACATATCCGGCGCTAACAATCAAGATAACATATTTACCGGAAGAATAAGCCGCCGGCAGTAAGTGAATAATGTTGTCTATATTCGTCCAGATACCAATAAATAAAAGAAGACCAATGGTTAATTGGTTGTTACACGCTTGATTGTAAAGTTTGCTGATCTCTTTGAGGTCGTTTGTTTTAAATCGTTCAGCAACAATACTGGACGTGATGCGATAAATGGAACGTGCGGGAATTAAAATAATACTGCCAAAGTAAAAAGCAATTCGGTATACGCCTGATTTTTCTTCTCCCAGCATATCATTTACCATTATGCTATCCAGATTTAAGACGATAGCACCGGCACCACCTGCCAAAATAGAATAAAAACCCAGTTTGATCATCTCTGTACGAAGGCTTTTGCTCATAAACCCTCTTACCGGTTTAATATGCCATTCGTTCTGTTTCATGATGTAAAATACCAGTAACAAAGTAGGAAGACATGTAAAAAAGAAGTACATAAACATAAATACAGGTAGCTCTATGAGCTTAAAATAGTATACAATGAGTACTCCAATAATACAAATACGTTGAATAACTTCTTTCGTAAGAGAGCCTATAACTGAACTGTAGCAGGCTCTTAGGTAGGTATCAAAAATGTTAAAGAATACCGTAAAAAAAATCAACGGCATTAAATAGAAAAGATAAGATACAAACAACTGCGATTTTTCCTGGCTTCGCTCAATGAGATAAGGCTTTAAAAATAGAAATACAAGCCATGAAATTAAGAAACCGATCAATGAAATGATGATGGCATAAAATAAAAAACCATTGTGTCCTTTGTCCTTATCCTTGAAGTAAGGAAAAAAACGAACGGTTACAGTAGTAAAGCCCAGGTTGGCAAATTGAGAAAACAGAAATGCATAAGCTGCAATAGCAGCAATGGCACCATTTTCCGAAGGGGTCAATAAATACGACATCCATAAAACAGTAACAAAACCTAAGCCCGCACCCATGTAGGAATAAATGGCATTCCTGGTCGCCTGTCTTTCTATTATTCCCAAAGTATTCTCAATTTAACTAGTTTATGCTCCTTACCAATACAAATGCTTCTGCATAGGATTTACCTACGGCCACGCCCCATCGCTGTGCCTGTATCTTTAGTGCTTCCGGTGAGCGGGGATGTGGATAGGGTCTTCTTTCGAATTCGTAGAACTCCATTCCTTTAATTTTTGCGTTTACATTTTTCTCTGAAACTTCAAAAAATAAATTCGGAACAAAATGCCTTGGATCGGTAGAGGCTCTCCATTCCGTTCCTGATGGTGTTTCAAAGGCAATGATGGTTGTTACCTTCTCCTGTGACATGGGGCGGGTAGCGGTGATCACCGCTTCAAACGTTTTTTGATGATCCACATTTAAATCCCCTCCATGATGCGTAAAAATTATTTCAGGTGAAAAGCCCTGTTTTTCTTTTTCAATTACTTTTACAATATCCAGCAATGCTACGCTATCAAAGCGGTTATCCGGAAAATCGTAAATGCTAACCGAGTGATATCCGATACAATCCTTGGCTGCATGAATGTTCTTTTTGTGAATTTCCAGCTCCTTTTTCCATTCTTCTACATTGCGTTGGTCAGAACGGGAAGTTATGCCTTCACCTAAAATAACGAGGTGTGTTTTTACACTATACTCATGGATAAGCTTATTCATCGTTGCACCCAGGCCAAGCAACTCATCATCCGGATGAGCTACAACAATCATTATTTTTTTGTTTCGAAGAAATTCAAGCATGGTATACAGGTTATTGTTGTCGCCAGGCTTTTACACGTGGTATGGCCGGGCAAGATAGTTGATTTATAGTTGATAAGTGAAACCGTTCAGACTTTGAATTTATAAAAAAATTCCCGTCGGTACAAAAAGCCGTTAATGGTTGCTCTTCCAGGTAACAGGCGGCCGTATCAATTCCGATTTTATATGCATCATAAAAGGGACTGTAAAAACCGGTATGACCAAAAATTAATTTTTTCTGTTGATATAAGTTTTGATTACAAATGAAAGCATACCTGTTAAAAACAAGCTGCTCCGTTTTAAGTTCTCTTAAATCTTTATCATACAATTCAGGCGGAATTCCACTGTGTGTAATTACAAAATTATCCAGGATGTGAAAATTCTGCAAGTCCTCAAAAAATGAGTTGAATTCTGAAAAAAGTTTTTCCTTCGTTTCAACTATGGATAAACCGTTTCCTAATGATTGGATAGTATTTTTACCACCATATTTTAGAAGATAATCAGCGTAGGTGTCAGTATCCTTCTGCAAAAGTTCCCAATAATATTCATGGTTCCCTCTTATGAAAATACATTTATGTTCATTCGAAAGCTCCACCAGGTAATGCAATGTTTTGTAAACATTTTCTCCTTTATCCAGATAATCTCCGATAAAAATAAGCTGCGCATTCCGATCTATCAAGCGAATGTTTTCGATAAGTGATCGTAATTTCGTGTACTCTCCGTGTATGTCTCCGATTACGAAATTCATGCGGGTATACTTTTAACATAGGTTTCCAGGGAAGGCAAATAGGTATCTGCCAGCGATGCATATTTTTTGAATTTCTCCGTATCCAAATAAAAATCAATGTACCCTTTTTTGCCTTTATGAATGATTTCAGAATGAGAGTTAAGTGACTTTTTTATGAATTTCGCACAATCGATTATATCTGTCTTTACACCGTAACCAATATTAAAAACGGATATCACATCCTTCCATTCGTATTGTTGTATAAAAGCCTTAATGGATTTACACAAATCATTTACATGAATGGTTTCCCAATAGCCAAGGCTGGATGTATCAATTTCTATGGGTTCATTGTGAAGACATTTTTTTGCTGTATTGTAAATGAATCCTGAAGTTCTATTGCCACCGTATATTCCCGGGATTCTTAAAATAACCCCTTTTGTAGCTGTTGATTTACAGTAAAAAGAAATGATTTGCTCAGCAATCATTTTGCTCAATCCATACGTACTTAAAGGATTGAGAAGTCCTTCTTCTTTAACAGGAAGACTATTATCTGCCCCATATACGGTCATGGAAGAAGTAAAAATCAGTTTATCGCTTAATTTATTATCCGCTATGAACTGAAGAAAATGAGATAAACCGATGGTATCTGTTGAGATGTATTCATCCTTAAATGCTGTGGTGCCAAGACCTTTCAAGGTAGAAGCCAGTATAATTATATAATTAAAGGGGCCAGTTTGTTTAATGGAGTCAAACGTTGAAGGCTGCAACAGATCCAGTTGAACCGTATTTTCTTTTTTCGTTCTGGAGGTACTGGTGATTTGGAATGAATCAGAAAGAAGCGTCCCCAGGTGTGTACCAAGATAACCCCCGCCGCCAATCAGTAGTATTTTCTGCTTAGTGTTGCTCATAGAATACATTCTCCCATCTTCGCTGAAGAACCAAGTGTTGAGAAGGTCTGATTATTTCTCTGTCAAATTTTTTATTTTCATACTCCAGCCATAAACCAATTTCGTCTATCCCATCTTCATAGCTCATGATCGTAGTGGTTGAAAACCGTGGGTTGATTTCAAAAATCTTTATCTCATTATCTGCAGTTAAATAGAGTTGAATGTTTATCGGCCCTTTTGGTTGTAAATGTTTGTTCACACTCATTACAGCTTTTTCAATCTGTTCATTGGTTTCAGTAACCGCTTTGATCGTGATACCTTTTTTCAACAGAATTTTACGGCAACTGATGTAAATAACATCGTCATTCTTATTGATTAAAGCGCCAACGGTATATTCCTGGCCTTTAATACATTCTTGAATCATAATATCTTCCGGCTTGTATTTCTCAAGAAGATAGTAAGCTTCCAGTTCTTTCAAGGAGTTAATTTTTCGTATCCCTCTGCTGCCTCTTCCAAAAATGGGTTTTACAAAATATTCTCTTCCGTTCTGCCAGGTGAAATTATCTCCGGTCCAGGTATCAATTGAAGAGATGTTGTGTTTTTTTAATTCTTTCATTAACTCATCTTTTCGCATGGCTATTTTACAAAATGCCAGTTTAGGCGATAACAACTGTAAAGCCGGACAGTCGTGTTTTATCGCATGCGCTACTTCAATTTCTTCATCGATTAACGGAATGTATACATCAATCGCATGTTGTTGTACGAGATTTTTAATGAATGAAGGGTAGGAGGAATGCGTAACAAAAGGCGCAGGAAAAAAATTATAA
This sequence comes from Bacteroidia bacterium, assembly GCA_035696085.1. Taxonomy (GTDB): domain Bacteria; phylum Bacteroidota; class Bacteroidia; order 2-12-FULL-35-15; family 2-12-FULL-35-15; genus 2-12-FULL-35-15. The sequence goes on from DASRRA010000192.1 coordinate 23,340, forward strand.
TCAGGGTAAAGTGCCGCAAGTGTAGCATCTGCATCTACATAAAAAATAGCATACCTGTTTTTTAGTTTTTCATGCAGGTAAGGAAATAAGGAACCGCCAAGACCAGATATCAATAATCGTTTTTTGATCATATCATTTCAGGTGTTATTGGTTCATCCTCTTCAATATCACGTTGTGCAATCCGACCAATTACAGAATGGATCTGCGATGGGTGAATACCAAGTCCGGGCCGCTTAATGACAATATCATTACTTTTTATAACTTGTCCTTTGTTTATTTTTTGTTTGGCAATAATACTTCTTCTTGCTTTTGCAAACAGATCCATTTCTTCACCTCTTGGTCCATTTTTGATCCCATCGCCCAATGCACTTTCAATGTCTCTCATTTTGTTTACCATGTCCTTTAATTCATGGGGTTCAATGGCAAAATTGTGATCAGGGCCGGGAAGTTGTCGGTTTAAGGTATAATGCTTTTCAATAACCTTTGCACCCAATGCTATTGCAGCGCAAGGAATATGATCGCCCAATGTATGATCGGAGTAGCCTGTTATAACACCAAACATGTTCGCTATCGTAAGCATGGCATTTAAATTCGAAAGATGAGCGGGTGCGGGATATAACGAGGTGCATTGTAAAACAATAATGTTGTTATTGTTATTTGTTCTGCAAATATTTACAGCTGTTTCTATCTCAGAAGTAGTGGACATGCCTGTGGAAAACATAACCGCTTTCCCTGTTTTTGCAATCTGATCCACCAGGCGGATATCTACCATATCATACGAGGCAATTTTAATAATTGGCATTCCTACATTCACTGCAATCTGTATGGCTTCTGTATCACAAGGAGAGTCCAGGAAGTCAATGGCTAATTTTTTGCACAACGCTGCTAATTTTGTATGCCATGTCCTGTCAATTTCAAGCTTCTCAATAAGTGTGTAAATATCTTCTTTGTACAGATCAATCTTAGGCGTTTTCTTGGAGTAATGTTCCTTTGCTTTGAATGTTTGAAATTTTACAGCATTTACACCTGCATCTTTTGCTTTTTCAATCATCTCACAGGCCATATCAAAATTGCCATTGTGATTGCTTCCTATTTCGGCAATGATGTAACAAGGATTTTCATTGCCTATTGAAAAAAAACTGGTTTGAATGTTTGATCTCATGTTCAACTACTACTGATTTTTCAGAATATACAAATGTAAGAATACTTTAGCAGATTAGATATGCATATTTTAGAGCGATTTGTAGCTATCCGGCGGCCAGACTGTAGTTTTTAAAGCTGATTTTACCGTGATAAGATGCTTTTGTCTCCTTAAATTGCAGGTTTCTAAAGATTTTATTGGATGCTTCATTGGATGCTTTTACGGTTGCATGAATAACTGTAGAGGGGTATTTGCTTTTGTAATCAATGAGGGCCTGTTTCAGGATGAGCTTTCCAAGCCCCTTGCCTCTGTACTGTTTGTCAACAGAATAGTCAATAATCGTTTTGTTTTCCGTTTTATCAAAACGCACCTGTCCAATGGGTTTATCGTTTTTAGTAAACAGATATAAAGCAGCCTGGTTGTTTTTTAATTTTGAATCAAACCACTTTAAATGATTTTCCAGCGGGATAGGTTCGGTATGTATGGCATTACCTCTTACCTCCGGATCATTTGCCCATTTAAAATAGATCAAAGCATCTTTGGCGGAGGCCAGGCGAAATTTCAATGTCCTTTCCATCTCCAGTTCTGCAAAAATAGCTTGTATGTTTTTGCCTGATTGGCCATCAAAATAGCTGCGCCGCTGTTTAAAATACTGCGCTCTTTTTTGAGTATCATTAAAAGAGTTGATTGAATTCGAAAGTGTTTTTGCAGCAAACGCAACGCCTGATTTAATTAAAAAACGATAGATGTTTTTTTGATTAGGTACCGTTTGATAAACGTATAATAAACCGCCTATGTTTGCATATTCATAGGAGATCGTACTGGCTGAACAAATACCCAGCGTCGATTTTTTTATAAGTGCGGCAATTTCTTTTTCAGTAAGGTTGCTATGAAGGTGAATGCTGAGCTGTTTGTTTTCAAGTGCTATTTTTTTTATTTTTTCCGTGTATGGATAAAAACTTCCTACCACCACATCAATACGTTTTGGGTTTACGCTTTTCAAGCAATTCTTTAAGGCTTTTTCTGTATAATTTTTTTGATCCGTCCCGCCCATATTTATAAACACCCGCTGATCGGAGACCGGAGCTGGTAGTTGTTTTTTTAGGAAGGAGGGACGCAGTATAGAAAAAGAAGTGCCTAAATACAATCGTGTATAAAAAGCAGTTGAATACTCCTGCTTTCTTATGCCTTCGCTATGATTTATAACTACATCGGCCACAAAATGTGTGGAATGCAGATCATCAATTGAAATAAGCTTGAAGCAATTTTTCCGAACTATTGTTTGATAGTCGGTATTGAAATGATAACCATCCAACACAACAATATCCTCTTTTTGAATGTATCTTCTTGAAATAACTTTAGCATCCGTTGCATAGTTCTTTGTGAAAGCGAGCTCAATAATTTCATCACATACTTTCATAATTTGTGATTTCAGAAAAGCATCCGGCTTTTGAATAAGAAAAATGCAGGTATACCTGGATTTTAATAAGGATACCAGGCTTAATGCACGAATAACATGCCCATAGCCGGCAATAAGATTACCATCTGCACGGAAAATAATTCGTTGCTTTTTGGATGCCATACGATTAGTGATGTGGGATAGTAGTATACTTATTTAATTTTTCAATAAGGGAAGTATCGGTTTTATAACGAACTTCCATTCCTTTATTGATTTTGGCAATCTCCGGATTTGCATCCAGGTATTCATAAATGTTTTTTAATGAAACATCCAATTTATTTTTATCGAGATGCTCTTGTATTTTCGTGAACAACTCCAGATCCTCCGGATAATCTAATGTGAGGCGGTAATCCCTCACAAGCTCATTTGGAAGTGTCACTTCATTTATTTTAAAATGAGCCGGGTTGTTGACAAAATAAAAGGTCATGTACTCCGAATAATCTGCTGCCGGGAAAAATGTTTTGATTTTTTTCAAGGCATGCGCATTAATGATTTCTATTCCCGTTCCAATAGTCGCATTGGTAGACCTTGTAAAGTCAGCGCCAGAGGCAAAATGCGATTGAAGCATCAGCTCGGCTACTTCATTTGTTACATAAGGCATATCAGCCGTAATCCGGATGATTACATCCAGTCTGTATTTATCAATCACATCTATGTAACGTTGGATTACATCAAGGGGATGACCTTTATGAAACGCAACATTTGTATCGTAGGTGTGATTTTCAAGTTCTGCATCTTCTGTTTCCGTGGAAGTGGCAAGTATGGTTTGATTTACATTTTTGAATGCTAAAGCGCTTTTGATACAACGCTCCACAGAAGGTAATTCACCAATTTTAAGAAGCGCTTTTTTAGGTAAACGCGACGATTTTAAACGACATGCGATGATACTGGCAATGGTTGCCTTTTTAAAATCTTCTGCTTTAATTGTTTCAAATTGTTTTTTATCCTGGGATAAGAGGTGATAGGATTTGGCATATCCTTCAATTTCATTCGCCCGTAAACCGGTTTGTCCACTCCTTTTAAATTCAAAATCAAGTGTTAAAGAAGGAATTGTTCCAGCGGATGTATTTTTTGCTAACACTGGAATTTGAATGGAAGAAGTCAGATAATGTTCTTCTTTTGTGTTAATAAAGGGTTGTTCCAATGCTTTTTTGTAGTTGGTTAGCACCTCTGTGTATTTTTTATATTGAGTGATGTTCATGCTGCTATAAAAATCATATTTCGGTTTTTCACCAGATAAGCAGATGTGTTTTTCCAGATAGGTCACTCCCTTTAATGCTGCTATGGTCGGTAAAATATAAGCATCTTCACTGTCAGGCGCAATGTGGTCAGCAAAGCTTAGCGGAGCTGTTGAATGATTTTGTAGGGTTTCTATTTTGGTCAAACCACTATCCTCCATTAATGTTGGATAACTTTGAAAACCAATTTGTAAAATGATTTCCTTTGGTTTGAGTATATCCTCAAATTCCTTTTTCACTTTATCAATATCAGCTATTGAAATTCCGGAGATATTCAGAATAATGACCTTATCTGATAAATTTAGTGTGGAAAATAAAAGGATGAGTTTTTTATTATTCAGGTTAGAAGCCTGAAATTTAAACCCTTTAATAGCAGGAAGATTGTCAGAAGCAATTTGAAAGGTGTATTCATCAATAAAATCAATCCATACATCCTTTGTTGTGTGCGCCTTGGCTATTATTTTTTTCCATTGTTCAGGAGAAAAATATAACTCCTTGTAAACTTCATACCACGAAAAATCAGGTAAAGCGATGCTATCATATTTGAATGGCTGAAATTTAATTCCAAAATTTTCGCGAAACTCGGCGAATTCATCGAGCAGATTCATGACATACACTTCACTTCCTGCATGTACATTTGCAACTTCAAGTATGTTATAAAGATCCTTCATGATTATTAATTTTTAGAATTAGTATTAACCTGGTATAAAATAAGTTTGTTCCTGAATTTATTAGCTGAATAGAACGTCCGCATGGAGTCTAATCCCAGCTCTTTGGCACCTGAAATTGTTCTGGTGGAAATGAGGTATATTTTGCCAGTATATAAAGATGCGAATGGTTTTGTATTGATGGTGAAGTCATGAAAAACTGAATCCTTTTTTAAGGGAATATTTAAATTTTTACCAATTTCACTTGAAAACACAAAACACCGGTTACCCCAGTAATCGAAATACTTTTTGAGCTCGTCCGATTTTTCTATTTCTTTCTCAATAATAGGTCTGAATTTTTTTTTGTAAGCTAATGGGTAAATGTTTAAATAAGCATCTAATGTATAAAAACCACTATACTGAAGCACGCCGGGATCGATTCCCAGGCCCGTTACACGAAAATCCTTTAAATTAAATGGAATGGCGTGTTGAATTTGTTTCATTGTTCCTACATCGTAATACTCTGCATACGTTGGTATAACTTCCTTTTTACTGAATGATTGAAAAAGAGGTTTAAATGGATAACTGTAAACGAAGAGAACAACCAATGCAACATTCATTAGTATACGAAATCCCAGTAACTTTAGGGGATAGGTTGACGCTGAAATTTGCTGCGCACAAAAAATACCAATCAGAAAATATAAAAAAGGGAATAGCGTGTAAAAACGATCAATTTGAAACGCTTTTAAAAAGGTTATTCTATCGGAAATGAAATGATAATAACTGGAATGTGTGAACCCAAACAGCAATGCTATACCAACTGTAAACAACAATAAGGAATAGATGATTTTGGTTGAACCGTTATTTTTAAAACGGAAAAAATAGAGTGTCAGTAAGCTTAAAATAAACAGAGAATAAAATGTTTCAACGTGAAAAACTCCTGTGAAAAGTATACGTAAGGCCGATTTAAGAATTCCTGCAAAACCTCCGGATGCAAAAGCGCTGAAATCGAATTCAACACGGTGAGGGATAAAACCAGCAACTCTTGACGCGTGAATTAAACGATATTCAACAAGTACACATAACAGAAAGAAACAACAGGTAGCTAAAAGAAGGCGAAGTGGGAACCGCTTGCTTTTCAAAAACAAATAAAGCCCGACAAGACCAATGCATATAACTAAAAAGAGGTTGGTGAAAACAAGCGAAGAATAAAAAGGAAACAACACCAGCACCAGATAGTCCCATTTGGAAGCTTTGTTTTTATGAATATTGATTAGTGCATTTACAAGTAAAGGTTGCCCGGCGATTCCAATCCCGAAAAAAGGGAAAAATGGAATGCAACTGAATAAAAAAGCACCGATGCTTCTTTGATTTGCTGTAAAAGATGGAAAATTATTCTTTAAAAAAAGATGCATACCTATAAAAGCGATAACCTTTATGAACAGCAGATTCACCGTGAATGCCCAGAACGCACTGAACAAGCTAAACAGAATGGAAACCATACTTAAGTCGGACACCAGCAAGTCACGATTGAGACCATTCATGATTTGTTCAACCGTTTTATCAAGGGGGCAAAACAAAAAATCGGATGAAACAAGGCTGTATTGAGGAACATAAACATCCAATGTATCATTAACCGGAATATAGCTATGTTCTCTTAAAATGAAATAAGGAAGTAATTGAAAAATACTAACTAAAAAAAGTAAGGTAGTCAGGT
>DASRRA010000193.1:0-9580 GCA_035696085.1 Bacteroidia bacterium
ACTAAACGTGTGTCGACTCTCCAACCAGCCGTGATTAGCAGTTCCACGAGATGCTGCCGGATGAAAAACTGTATTTGCCATTTTAAAATTCCTTTCTAATTAATTTTATTATTTTTTTAAAAATTGAACTTCTCCCATTAATTGCACTTCATCACTTACCAAAACACCACCTGTTTCCAAAGCTGCATTCCAGTTTAGTCCCCAGTCTTTGCGACTAATTTTTCCCGTAAATGAAAAACCAGCTTTCTCATTTCCCCAGGGATCTTTGTTGATTCCTCCAAACTCAACCTTAAGCGTGATTTCTTTGCTTACACCTTTAATTGTCAATGTACCGATAAGCTTGTAATTCGCATCGTCTATCTTCTTAAAAGCGGTTGATACAAATGTAATTTCTTTATGATTTTCAGCATCAAAAAAATCCGGGCTTTTCAAATGATTGTCTCTGTCATCATTATTTGTATAGATAGAAGAAGTGTCTATTACTGCTTTTACAGTTGATGATTCTAGGTTCTCTCCATTTATTTCAGCACTAAAATTTTTGAATTCTCCTTTTACATTGGAGATCATTAAGTGTTTTACTTTAAATAGTAATTCGCTGTGTGCAGGATCCAATACCCACTTTGTATTTACTGCTGTTGCTGTTGTATTTTCCATGGTTCTTTTGTTTTTAAATTGTTTTTCAGATTTTAAATTACAGAACAAAGTTAGGGGCACGGAAATTTCTGCACATTGATGTATGGTAAGAACAGGTGTACGCTATGCGATATTGATCTATGTTAAGCCTTCGCTAAAGCTATGGCTTACACAGTAACCTTCGCTAAGTCCTGTCGCAAGAGTTAATTTAGTGTCAGTGAGAGTGCCAGTGTGAGTCTTGAGAGGCTAACTTTTCTTGACCAGCTCTTTACGAACACGGCTCAGGCTTTCAGGAGTAATGCCCAAATACGAAGCAATCATCCATTGCGGAACACGTTGTGTAAGATCAGGATAGGATTTAATAAAATCCAGGTAACGTTCTTCCGCAGTTGCCCCAATTAACAGATTGATTCGCTTTTGTAAATGCCGTATGTGCTTTTGTAAAAGTTGATCGTTGTATTTTGTAAAAGAAGGACTCATTTCGCTAAGTGTGCATACAAATTGATCATCCATTGTCACTACGGTCGACTCTTCTATTGCGTCGATATAATATTCGGAAGGTTCATTAAAATAAATACTGCTTCTATCACTGATGAACCAGCCTTCCGGCGCAAATTGTATGATGTGTTCTTTTCCAAAATGATCGATGCTGTAGAAACGAAGTAAACCTTTTTCCACATAAAAAACTTGTTTGCAGGTATCACCTTTTCTTAGTACATATTCACCTTTGCTGATGGTTCGTTGCACTATTTTTTTCTCCAGCTGTGCCAACTGTGTGGTTGTTACCTCTGCATTGGTTTGTAGGTATATTGCAAAATCTTTATTCATCGGGGGAAAGGATCAGGGCTTAAATATATAGAATTCTGCGGATTTAAAATGATGTTGTACAATTGTTAAATAAACATAATGTATACATCTATTCCCAGTTTTATCGTACAAATTTCTTAAATTCGGCATGACAAACAGCACCTGCAATAGCAAACAAATTTTAATACGTCATGAAAAAAGGCATTCTACTTCTTCTATTTTTTATAAGCACTTCTGTTCTGTCCGCCCAGGAACTGACGTGGTACACGGATGTAAACGAGGCCATGAAAATTTCAGAGCAAACCAAGAAACCCTTGATGTTTTTCTTTACCGGTAGCGATTGGTGCGGCTGGTGCATACGTTTGCAGAATGAAGTGTTCAGAAAGCCAGAATTTACCAAATGGGCAGCAGAAAAAGTAATCTTGGTGGAAGTCGATTTTCCAAGAAGGAAACAGTTGCCACAACCCTTGCAAACACAAAACAGTGAGTTGCAAAACTTTTTTGGTGTGAGCGGTTTCCCAACAGTTTGGTTTGTAACAGCTGCCAAGAAAGATGATAAGATTATGTTTACACAATTGGGTAAAACAGGTTACGTAGCAGGCGGACCGGAAGTATGGCTAACCGGTGCTAATCAGATTCTGGCAAACAAATAAGATTATTCAGCTGAATAATTTATTATACGTTGCAGGAAATTCTTTTCCGAAATCGGAATAAGGACATGTTTTATTTAATGAAGATTAATACAAACTAAATTTTATTGGTAAATTATATTGTGTGCGCACACATGCTCCATGATGTTTGCCCGGTATCCAGGCAGGCATTAGGTTTGCCACACGCATTACTTCCAGGTCGCATCCAGGGCCTCCTTCCACTCCCTGCAGAATTTGAATATTGTTTACATGTCCATCTTTTTCAACGACGAATGTTATAAAACAGCTACCGGTTATTTGTGCCTCTTTTTCATGTCTGGGGTATTTTAAATTTTTCTTAAAAAATTTTACCAGTTGTGATTCTCCTCCTGGAAAAGAGGGCATATCATCTACAATCGTAAAAATTTTTTCGTTGCTTGCTGGTTCTGTTTCATTTTGAGCATTGATCAGGATGGATATAACCAATAGCCCGGTCAGGAGGATGTTTTTCATACGTTTTAGATTTAAAGTGTGCAACAAATCTATTTCAAACAGGCAGCAGAATAAATTATCTTATGTAACATGAAAAACTTTCTCTGTGAAATGGTATTTTTGCGTGGTAAATGAATTTCGATTTTTCATGACAACAGCAACCACTACCACTCAACAATTCATCTCACTTCGTCCTTACCTTTTTAAAATTGCTTACAACATGACCGGAGCAATAGAAGAAGCGGAGGATATTGTGCAGGATGTATGCGAAAAATGGTTGAAATCCAATCGCCCGGAAGTGGCAAACCCAAAAGCCTATCTTGCACGAATGGTGGTGAACCAAAGCATCAACCGGCTGAATGATTTGAAAACGATTCGGGAAAATTATATCGGTTTTTGGTTACCAGAACCGTATGTTACACTGGAAACCAATCCGGAACTGCCTTCAATAGATTACGGTTTGCTGATGCTGCTCGAACGACTTAACCCATTGGAACGTGCGGTTTTTATTTTACGCGAGAGCTTTTCGGAAAGCTATGCATCGATTGCAGATTTAACGGGACAGTCGGAAGACAACTGCCGGCAGTTGTTACATCGCTCCCGTGAAAAAATACAGCACAATACGATTAAGCCGGTGAATCCTGAAAAACATCGCGCCTTGACAGAAGCTTTTTTATCAGCGTTGTATCAGCAGGACCGCTCCGTACTGGAAAAAATTCTTCGCCAGGATATAGAATTGTACGGTGATGGTGGTGGCAAGAAAGCAGCAGCCCTCAAACCGCTGTTTGGAATCGACAAGGTGTTGAAATTTCTGTTGGGTGTTACTAAATTGGAAAATGACAAAAGTGAAACCTATACCTACAAACCCGGTTTCTTTAATGGCCAACCGGCAGCACTTTTATATTCAGATTCCACCGATGAGCTGGATTCAGCTGTTTTTGCTACTTATGATGAAACCGGCATATCCCGTCTGCATTTTATCCGTAATCCGGAAAAACTAAAGATCCGGTAATTTTTTTTATAAATCTTGTCACAAACGAATCCATTTCTGGTCTTTGGTATAAAACCAAAAATTAAACTGTTATGGAAACGTATTTATCACCTATTGAAAAACCCCAAAGCCTGCTTTGGAAAATTATTTATTCTTATTCACGCAAAGCGTTTGGAAAAGTCATCACGCCTTTAAAAATTTCTTCTGTGCGATTACCGTTTGGATTTGCCTTGTTCTCTATGAAAATAGGCAAGCTGGACAAAAAATTACAGTTACCGGCTGAGAAGGTGATGTTAGTAAGGCAGCAGGTAGCGCGTATTAATGTATGCTTGTTTTGCATTGACATTGCCCGAATGGTTACGGTACAGGCATCTATGAATCAGGCTAAATTTGATGCGTTGGAAAATTATAACACCAGTTCTCTCTTTTCAGAAGCCGAACGTGCCATGCTTGATTTTGTAACGTTGCTTACCAGGGAAAGACGCATGGATCAAGAGACCTTTGCAAAGCTAAAAAAACATTATTCCGAGCGGGAAATCTGCGAAATTGTTTGGATTATCAGTACCGAGTTTTATTATAATATAGGGAATATAGGTTTGAATATACATTCGGATATGTTGTGTGAGGTGAGGAAAAAGTAGAATGAATTTGCTAACGTTGTAGAAACCGGAATTTAACTTGTCGTTAATCTTGCAAAAAGCTTTAACGACAATAGTTCTACAACTATAAATCTATTTCCTCAGTTGCTGCTGAATATTATACTCATAATTAATTGATAGGAAAGAGTAGATAAAATGCAAATATCTTAGTATCACACATATTTGTATGAAGGATGTTCGTGGTTTGAACTTTGCTTGTTGCGCGCGCACTCTAAAACTAATTTACATTATTAATATAGCATTCTTTAAAAATTGAAACACGAATATTTTTATGTAGGTTATGTTAATAAATGTTACATAATTCTGCACAATGCAACTGATAAAAAAAATAAAAAGGAAGAATTGTTTCCTGATTTTACTACTGATTTACTCCTTGAATTTTTATGGAAAATGCAATGACTTAATTGCCTCTTTTAATGCTTCTGAAACAATAATTTGTGGGCCGGGATCAAAGCATGTTACATTTAACAATACCAGTACTGGTTCCAATGCAGGCACAGCTGCTTACAACTGGTATTTGAACGGTGTACCCTTTAGCAGTACTACAGGATTAACAGCTCCGAAACAGGCAACCATAAGTGATGTAGGAACCTACACAGTAATGCTCGTTGGTACCTCCAACAACTGCAAGGATACAGCCTATGTTACCATATACATCCGGCCTTTTCCGATCGCAAATTTTACTGCCTCAGAAAATGATTGTGAGGGAACGACCATTACGTTTAAAAATCTTTCATCCGGAACAGGCAGCTTTACTTCCTATTCCTGGGATTTTGGAGATGGAACAAAGGCAACGCAACCTGATCCCAAACATACTTACCCTACTGTTAAACAATACATTGTTTCATTTACGATCAGTAATGGCAGCAATTGCTCCAACACCTACAAAGATACCGTAACAACATCATCCGGCCCAACCGTGAATATCACCGGGAAGGATGCAGATGGAGATACGCGTTATTGCCTTGCTTTAAACGATACCTTGACACGAGATACCGTAAAATTTTACAATTCATCTGTAGGAGCCCAATCTTACCGATGGGACTTCGGTGATGGTAGCGAGTTGTATACAACCAGTTCCAAAGAAATGATGACTCACATCTATACACATTATGGGACATTTAAAGTTACCATGATTGCCGTTTCAGCTGGTGGTTGCGAAAAAGCGGTCGAACTTACAATTGTTTTTAACAAATCCGTTGAATCAACATTTACATTAACGGCTGCGGAACTTTCAGGGTGTACTTCCCACAGTGTTACGCCTGTGAATACCTCTAAAAATGCCGATTCCTACTCCTGGAATTTTGGTGACGGAACACCGGCGGTCTCTGTGTCGAATATGACGCCTTTCACACATTTGTATAAGAAAAAAGGAAAGTACCTGCTATCACTAAAAGCAACGAATACCTGCAATTCTGACTCTTTTCAATCAGACACGATTCGTGTAGAAAGTCAACCCTTATCAAAGTTCGACCTTACACCTTTATCCGGTTGTACGCCACAAACAGTTACATTTGTTAACAATACGGAGTCATCTTCAATTAACAGCTACCATTGGAATTTTGGGGATGGAACGGAATGGAATGGAGCCGGCAACCCTGCGCCAAAAGTTTATACTGAAGGCAAATGGAAGGTACTGCTGGTGACAACGAATAGTTGCGGAAATGACAGTGCCACGCAATCCTTGACTATACTACCGCTCCCAATCGCTCCTAGTGCTAACGAACAAACGATTTGCAGTGGCAATACAGCGAAGCTATCAATTACAAGCCCACAAGGAACCTATGAGTGGTACGATGCAGAGCTCAATGGCACATTGATAGGCAGTGGTCATACATTTACAACACCAGTGTTATTCAGCACTACCACTTTTTACGTTCAATGTAAAGTTGGTAATTGTGTCAGCAAACGATCGGCTGTAAAAGTGAATGTTCTTCCTTTGCCAACTATATCTCCTATTTCAGACATAATTATTTGCAAAGGAAATCATGCAGAGCTAATGATTAAACAACCCGGAAGCTGCGAATGGTTTGATGCTGCATCGGGTGGAAACCTGCTTGATACAACACACCAATTTACAACACCATCGCTATTTACAAGTACTACTTATTTTGTACAACTCACTTCGGAAAACTGTAGCAGTGAACGTATGCCTATTCACGTACTTGTTAAAGATCCTCCTCGTGCGAGCTATAAAACAGATACGGTGTGTGTAGGCGAACAAACTACTTTTATGGATGCTTCCACAAATAATCCATCCAAATGGCACTGGGATTTTGGAGATGGCACCGCGAATGAAAATGCCCCCACCGTTAAACATGCTTATTTAAATGCAGGTACGTACATTACCAGTTTAATTGTTTCAAATGGGATTGGTTGTGGTGATACACTTTTTCAAAAGGCAATTGTAAACAGTCTGATTGACGTAGATTTCAGTGTTAAAGATAGTGCCTGTCCACTTGAGCTATTGCTATTTAAAGAGGGTTCCGCAACAGGTAACGATTCAATTGCTTTTTCTACATGGAACTTTGGAGATGGTTCTTTAACTTCGGCTGCTTTGGATGCCACCCATCTTTATCAAAATTCGGGCACATTCACGATTACACATCGTGTTACATCCGTTAAAGGTTGTCATAGCAGCATTTCAAAAAGTGTATATATTGCGCCCTCTCCGGTCGCTGATTTTTCTTTTCTAAATACGTGTCAAATACAGGAGAGTATCTTCATGGATCGATCCACGCAAAATCCGGCAAGCTGGCTATGGGATTTTGGGGATCTACAAAAAAGTGGGTTAAAAAATCCGAGACATATCTACGCTAAAAGTGGATATTATACGATTTCGCTTTTGGTAAAAACAAGTATTGGCTGCGTCGATACCGTTTCACATCGCGTTTTCGTATATCCTCAGCCCATCGCCAAATTTACGGCAGATACGGTTTGCTGGGGGGATACTACTTCTTTTTCAAATGCTTCACTTGCTGTTGATGGTACTGTTGACAAGATTTTCTGGGATTTTGACGATGGAAGTACATCGGCGGAATTCCAACCTAAACATGTTTTTATAACACAAAAAGATAATTTTAATGTAGCGCTTTCCATCGTAACAAGTCATGGTTGCAGGGATACTATTTCACAACAAGTAAAAATAAAGCCTATTCCTGCTTTTCGTTTCTTCGCCACTGAGCGTGAAGGTTGTGAAGAATTCCAGACAGCCTTCTACGATAGTTCCTCAGTAAGCGGTGGAAAAATAACCAAATGGTTGTGGGACTTTGGTGATGGGAATTTGAGCTACCGGAGATATCCATTACATACATTTTCAGACGCAGGAAACTATTTCGTCACGTTACAGATAACAAGTTCTTATGGATGTGAAATTTCCAGAAAGCTGGATTATCCAATTGTTGTTCATCCAAAACCAACAGCTGCATTTCTTGCTACACCAACAGAAGTGGGCATTGAACAGCCTACAGTACAATTTATGGACGTATCAAGTGAAGCGATATTATGGGATTGGGATTTTGGAGATCATAAAACAAGCATCGAACAAAACCCCTTCCACACCTACACACAAGTGGGAAAGTTTACTGTAACACAAATTGCAATCAGCGAATATGGCTGTACGGACACCGTTTCTCACACGGTTCAGGTAAACCCGCAACCAACCATATACATCCCAAATGCTTTTAGTCCCGATGGAAATAACGTAAATGATATATTTGTGCCAGTTGGAGATGGAATAGAGACATTTGAAATGCATATTTACGATCGTTTTGGGACTGAAATTTTTAAAACGAACGACATAAGTAATGGATGGAATGGAAGAGTGGATGGCACAAAGGAACGTGTACATGAGGGCGTGTATGTGTATAAAATAATTATAAAAGATGCGTTGGAGTTAATACACCGGTATGTGGGAAGTGTTTTTGTAAGTGGGCAATAATACTTGCCATGCGATAACCTCTTTAATCGGTCTCCACGCAATAGACTATATTATTGTTGCAATCCAGGAAAGGAGTTCGGAAGCTGGAATAAATAGTATTTGCGCTATAATTGTTCCTATTAATCTAGCGATTGTCATATATACTATATACTTTCTAAAAGTTTTTTCAGAGCATTTGCCCAACATAACATCATCTGTCATTGCTGATAAATGCGGGTCTATAACTATAAACATAATTATCGTTGCGAGACCATTTATAAATGCGGAGAGGTTACTTGCTGTCGTTCTGTATTCGGGGTTAAGATAGGATGCGTAAACTGCCGATAAAACACCAATTGTTAAAATAGCTACGGCAAAGATGTTAAGAATGAAAATCTTCCAAGGAAATGCCTTTTCGCTTTTCAATTGCGTTATGTTTACTTTGGTTGGAATTGTCAAATTATCCTTGAAGTATAAAATTCCTGTTTTGGAAAATCCGTGTACAATGAGCTTTGAGATTGACTTATGGATGCTGAAATTTATTACCGCTTTTGATAAAATTCGTTGGAATGTTGGTATAAGTGCGGCTCCAAAAAATGTTGCTACAGTACAAGAAAAGATAATTAACCTAAATGGGTATTCATTAGAAAAAATGCCTGCTTTAATATCATTCTCAACTGTTTTAGCCAGTAACGGGGCTTGAAACCCATTTGCGGTTCGTGATATTAAAACAAGAATATTAAATAAAGAAAACGATATAGCTATTCGCCGGGTACGAATACCAACAATTCGAACAGCATATGAAAGTGTTGTGATTAGATTGATTATAAACGTTAAAATAATAACGATAATGAGTTGTGTTGTCATTTAATCAATTCAAAGCATAGACGGTTTCTGAGGTAAAGGTAAGCAATTTGACGGTATTAAATTAAAGGGGGCACACAGCCGTGCTGCTAATCTTTAATAATAGCCTTATTTGATTGACCTTCTTCATTTGATTGGCCTTGTTCTACAGCAGTATTTTTTCTGATATTAAATTTAAAAATATTTTTGCCTATTTCCGGGATTGTGTCTCCGACTGTGTTAAACTGCTGAAACTTGGAAGCTTCCAACAGTTGTATGGTGTCTGATAAATCCGATTTTTTTTAACTGGTCTCTTTAGAGTGAGTGTGAGAGCGAGGCTCGCAACTTCCGCTACCGCTTCAGTTACTTCAGAGAAAAATCAGTGTGAGTTTACGATCACATTCACACTCCACACTCACGCTGAATTTTGTACCCAGCGACGGGCAAAAGTCGAACTTTTTAATGGAGGATTTTTTTGAAATGGTAGAGGCGCCAGAGTTGCCAAGCTCAATGGACACGGTTTTCGCCAGCCTTTCCAAAGAAGTTTTACCGCATTATTGTCTTTAATCATTGTTATGATTAGCCTTATCCATCAATTCAAATATTT
>DASRRA010000194.1:0-8881 GCA_035696085.1 Bacteroidia bacterium
TAAAACTGTTGAATACTTGATAGTACAATTCTTAATAACAAGACGCTTAAGTTTAACTTTGTATGAAAGGCTTTATGCCTGCTAACTATTGATCTATGAAAATGAAAATTGGAATTATATTCGGAGGTTTTTCTAAAGAACGTGAAATATCGTTTGCAGGCGGAAGAACAGTGTATGATAATTTAAACAAATCCTTGTTTGAAGCCGTTCCTGTTTTTGTTGACAGCTTTGGAAATTTTGTATTGCTCAATTGGGAATTCGTGTACAAGGGCAGTATTCGTGATTTTTATCCACCTGCAGCATTTATCCCAGAAAAAAATGCAGCCTTTCAAATATATGCAGAACAAATTGGTGAGGTAAACAAAAACCAACAAATGGAAATGATCCATGCAATTGGTAAAAAGATAGAGCCGGGTGATTTAAAAAATCTGTTTGATTTTGCTTTCCTATGCCTGCATGGTCCATATGGTGAAGATGGTAAATTACAGGGATTGTTAGAATTTATGGGAATCCCATATTCTGGCTCCGGTATTCTTCCATCTGCTATTGGAATTGATAAAAGTGTACAAAAGAAATTAATGATCAATGCCGGATTTAACAGTCCTAAATTTTTTACAATAGACCGGGAAGATTACATCAATGGCAATTGCAAAAAAGCATACGAAAAAGCAAAAGACGGAATTGGCTTTCCATTGGTGATTAAGCCGGCCAATCAAGGTTCATCCATTGGTGTGAGCATTCTGTACAAGGAAGATGAATTTCAATTCATGGAAGCCATTGAAAAAGCCTTATTTACTAAATGGATAAATGCGGCTGCATGGACTAAGAAAACGGAGGACGAGAAAAATGAGTTTGTCAGACAATTGAGTGATATTCGCGAAGGCATCAGCATGCCTGTGAAAATTAACGATACGATTATTTATCACCCGGCCGACCTGGTTCAATTTTTAAATACCAACCTGAAAGGTGATGCCGGATTTGTTCTGGAAGCAGTGGATGGGGAAAACAAAGTGTTGATAGAAGGATTTATTGAAGGAAAAGAGTTTTCCTGCATCGTGTTGCAGAACTCAGACGCAACAGATAACAACACAAAAATTATTGCGCTTCCGCCAACAGAGATCAGAAAAGGCAAGGAGTTGTTTGATTACCGCTCCAAATATTTACCGGGATTAAGTCGCAAGATCACGCCAATAGATTTGCCCAATGAACAAATCCAGGCGATTAGAAGGGAATGTGAAAAATTATTTACAGCGCTTAACTTCGATGTGTATGCACGGATTGATGGATTTATTTCCAAAGAAGGAAAGATATTTTTGAATGATCCGAATACAACTTCCGGTATGATGCCTTCTTCTTTCTTTTTCCACCAGGCAGCAGAAATTGGCTTAAACCCTTCCCAGTTTTTAACCAACATCATTCGTACATCCCTTGCACAACGCTTGCAAAGTATGCACAACAAGGGAGAGCTGAAAGCTTTATTAAAGCAATTGGATGAATCCATTGCAAAAGATAAAAATGCAGTAACGGATAAAACAAAAGTGGCGGTTATTTTGGGCGGTTATTCATCGGAGCGTCATATCTCGGTTGAAAGCGGCAGAAATATTTATGAGAAACTGGCTTCTTCCACGAAATACGAACCCATTCCTGTGTTTCTTACAGGCAATGCACAGGAACACATGCTGTATCAGATCCCGATTAATATTTTGCTAAAAGATAATGCGGATGATATCAAAGAAAAAATAGATCATTACCAGATTCATGAGGTGGTGGCACAAATTATTAAAGACAGCCATGCCATCACCAACAAATATGCGAAGGCGGATAACCTTGCAAAGCCTAGACAAATTAGTTATGACGAGCTTGGGCTAATTGCCGATGTTGCTTTTATCGCATTGCACGGTCGACCCGGAGAGGATGGAGCGATCCAGGAAAAACTGGAACGCATAGGCTTACCTTATAATGGATCCGGAATTCAAAGCTCACAAATAACCATTGATAAGTATAAAACCAATGAAATTTTAAAACAACATGGTTTTTTAATTGCCGATCACTTGCTCATTACAGAGCAAGATTGGAATGCCAATAGAGATGGCGTATTGAACACATTGAAGGAGAAAATAAAATTTCCATTCATCGCCAAGCCTGTAGATGATGGTTGTTCTTCCGCTGTAAAAAAAATAAAGACGAAAGAAGAGTTTGAAGCATTTGCAACACTTATTTTTAGAAAACAGGAAACGCTGGATAAAGTTGCTGCGGAGTTATTGCATATAAAAGATAAAGAAGAGTTTCCACAAAAGCCTGTAATTCTCGTAGAAGAGTTAATTTCAAAGAAAGATGCGAAACACTTTTTAGAAATCACAGGAGGCATGCTTACCGCTTATGATGCAAACGGTGAAGTAATTTACGAAGTATTTGAAGCTTCCGAAGCTTTGAGTGAAGGGGAAGTATTATCACTGGAAGAGAAATTTTTAGCGGGACAAGGACAAAACATTACACCGGCTCGGTATTCTGCTGATGTAAAAGAGCGACAACTGATTTCCAACGAGGTGAAACAAGTGTTGGGAGCGGCAGCCAAGGTGCTCAATATAAATGGATACACACGGATAGATGCCTTTGTCAGAATTTATGACATGAACAAAGTGGAAGTTATTTTTATTGAAGTTAATTCTTTACCGGGTATGACACCGGCTACCTGTATCTTCCACCAATCGGCCATCAATGGTTATAAACCATACGACTTCATTGATCGTATTCTGGAGTTTGGGTTGCAAAAACAAAAACGATTGGTAAAATAATCATACGCACACATTTAAACCATTCATTAGAGTAATTAAAAAATCAGAATTAAAATAGTTAGCATCATCCCTTATGAAAAAAATAGTACTTCTTCTTATTGTATCCATTACTGTATTTCAATCCTGTAAAAATGCAACGGGCACGTGGAAAAATGATAGTATTGATAAAAGAAAACGAGAGGAGATAAAAGCTCTTAATGATAAATTATTTAAGGCTATTAAAAGCGGTGATGTAGCCACTGTTAAAGGAATGTTTTCCGATTCTCTAGCCAAATCCGTTGATTTGGAAGGGTTTGTTAAAAATGTAAATGCAGCAGTACCAATTGAAAGCTATACCACACTGGATGAGTATAATTTTGTAGGACTTGCTGATAAAATGAATTGTAAGTTATTTTCTGATAATGCTAATGTGAACGATTATAATTCAGATTTTGCCTTATCATGCAAAGAAGCTTACACTTCACTCATTCGCGTTCCAAAAGACAAAAATGAATTTTTATTTTTAGTTGCTTATGGAAAATACAATGATGACTGGAAAGTAAATATGTTTTACACCGGTCAATACCGTTTGTTAGGAAAAACCGCTCCTGAATATTTTCAAAAGGCAAAAGAGGATTATGCAAAAGGAAGCTTGCTGGACGCGGTTATGGATGTAACCATCTCGAATGAATTATTAAAAGTAGGAACAAAATTTTTTCAATATAAAAATGAGGACTCAATACGCGTGTTTTCTACGAAATTGCAGAATGAGATCAATAAAAAGTATCAATTTCCACTAGTATTAAATCAAATTGATTCTAAGCCCTCGTTGTATAACGTCTCTCCGCAGGTTACGGAAGAAGGCGTTTTCCCTCGCGTGTTTTATATTTCCAACGTACATATAGCCGATGAGGCAGCCCTAAAAAAGGAATATCAGGCTGTGAAAAAAGAGACCAGCCAGCTTTTTCCCGGATTGAATGAAAATAAAAAATATGTTTTCTATTTTGTTAGCAATGAAGTTCCTAGTGAAGGTAGAGTAGGAGAAAATTATGGTTTTGTGGATACGGTGAGCACGCTTGTAAATATGCCTTAAAATTAAGGATGTCTATGAAAAAAAGAATTTATTTTGAAAATCTGGATGGATTGAGATTCTTGTGCTTCCTCTCAGTGTTTTTTTTTCATAGCTTCCATACCGAGCATGCTGATATTCTGAATAGTAAAACGTACCATTTTTTGAAGAAAGATGTTTTTGGAAACGGAAACATAGGCGTTAATTTCTTCTTTGTGCTTAGCGGCTTTTTAATCACGTATCTTTTAATTGAAGAAAAAAGATTAAATGGACAAGTTAACTTAGGGCGTTTTTGGTTAAGACGGATACTGAGAATTTGGCCCTTATTCTATTTTTGTGTTTTTTTCGGATTTGTTATTTTTCCCTGGGTAAAGCAAGCATTTGGCCAAGTACCGAATGAAACAGCCACTCCAATTTATTATCTGACCTTCCTGAATAATTTTGATTTCATACAGAAAGGTTTACCCGACTCGTCTGTTTTGGGGGTGCTATGGTCCATAGCTGTTGAAGAACAATTTTACCTGATTTGGCCTATTATACTGTTCTTGTTTCCAGAAAGAAAACTATGGATACCCTTCGTAATTATTTTAGCGGGCAATTTAATTTTCAGGGCATTCAATAATAAATACATCATGCATGAATATCATTCATTGTCATGCATCGGAGATATGACAATAGGTGCGCTGGGCGCCTGGCTAATGACGGTTTCTGATAAATTTAAAAAACGTATTGAGGGGTTAAGTAGAATGCAAATTGCAGGTGTTTATCTTGTCTTTATTGTAATTTTCTTTTTTAGAGATGAGCTTTTAATGGGCAATGCTACAGTAAGAATCTTTGAACGATTGTTTATTGCCAGTTGTATTTTGCTCATTATTTTGGAGCAAACATTTGCAGAAAATTCGTTCTTTAAAATGGCTAAATTCAAGGCCATTTCCAAATTGGGTATTATTACGTATGGCTTGTACTGCCTGCATTTTATTGGCATTTTGATAACAACTACATTGACGAAAAAGCTGGGTGTTAATACGCAACTATGGCAAGTCTTTTTTATTGATACGCCTGTTGCCTTGTTGATATCCGTTATCATTTGTAAACTGAGTTATAAATATTATGAAACGCCTTTCTTAAAATTGAAAGAACGTTTTGCTTACATCATAAAATGATTGAATCATGTCATCAGCTATTATTTTAACCTGTGTAATTGTTTATTCTGTTTTATTGTTTGCTGTAACCTGGTTTACATCCCGCGGGGCAACCAATGAAAGTTATTATGTAGGTAACCGTTCTTCCAAATGGTATTTGGTTGCTTATGGAATGATAGGCGCTTCCTTATCAGGAGTAACGTTTGTGTCTGTTCCGGGAGCCGTTGGAGTTGCGCAATTTGGATATCTTCAGGTGGTATTGGGTTATCTTCTCGGATATGGTGTCATTGCTTATATGTTGTTACCCTTGTATTATCGATTGAATCTGACATCCATTTATACGTATTTGAAACAACGATTTGGAAATTATTCGTATAAAACGGGTGCCATGTTTTTCATTTTGTCTCGCACCATTGGGGCTGCTTTTCGTTTATATATTGTAGTCAACGTACTGCAAGAGTTCGTATTTAAGGACATGCACATTCCATTTTTTGTAACGGTAGCTGTTTTCATTGCGCTGATTTTATTGTATACCTATCAAGGTGGTGTGAAGACGATTGTATACACGGACACGCTGCAAACCACATTTATGTTACTATCTGTGGTATTGTCGATTTACTTCGTTACACAAGAGCTGCATTTAGGAGTTGGAGATATTTGGGAGCGTGTTTCCAATAGCAATTATGGGAAAGTGTTTTTTACAGATGATTGGAAAGCAAAATCATTTTTTCCAAAACAATTTTTTGGCGGGATGTTTATTGCCATTGCCATGACAGGTCTCGATCAGGAAATGATGCAAAAAAATATCAGCTGTAAAACATTAGGGGAGGCGCAGAAAAATGTAATTACGTTTAGCTCGGTGATGTTGGTGGTGAATGTATTGTTTCTGGTGCTTGGCGCTTTACTATATATTTACACGCAAGAAACTCATATATCTTTACTGGCAGATAACAACGGAAAAATAGTTTCGGATGCGGTATTTCCAACTATTGCTTTAAAATATTTTGGTACGGTTTCAGGCATATTTTTTATTATCGGATTGATTTCAGCAGCCTATCCCAGTGCAGATGGTGCGCTCACTGCTTTAACAAGTGTGTTTTGTATCGACTTTTTAGGTTTAAAGGATGATCCCCATAAAACGGAAGAAGAAAAAAAGAAAATACGATACCGGGTGCATTTTTCATTTGCTGCGATTTTACTATTAGTCATTGTCATATTTAAAGTGGTAAACAATGACGCGGTTATCAATAATTTATTTACCTGGGCAGGTTATACATATGGACCCTTATTGGGTTTGTATTCGTTTGGGTTGTTTACAAAGAGAAACGTGCGGGATAAGTATGTTCCACTAGTTTGTATTTTGTCGCCCATTTTATGCATTTTACTTAATGCAAATTCTGTGACGTTGTTGGGCGGGTATGTATTTGGTTTTGAAATGCTCATTGTGAACGGTTTGATTACCTTCCTGGGCTTGGGTTTGATCTCCAGTAAGAATACTTAACAATTTTGCCGCAGAGCCGTATAACAGGTTAAACTTATTCAATCAAACTATGAGCAGGCCCTTTCGTATTTTGTCGATTGATGGTGGTGGAATACGTGGTATTTTGCCGGGACAAATTATGGTGACGCTCGAAAAAAAACTGCAAACCCTTTCCAATAATCCTCAGGCCCGTGTTGCTGATTACTTTGATATGATTGCTGGAACCAGCACCGGTGGCATTCTTACTTGTTTGTATTTATATCCTGATGAAAAAAATCCAACGCGCCCTCTTTTTACCACCGAAGAAGCAGTGAACTTATATTTGGAAAATGGTGGTGGAATATTTAAAGAGAGTCATATACGGGAAGATGGGTTGCGCCAGGAGAAATACCCCGTGGTGGCTATTGAAGAACTTTTAAAAAAATATTTTAAAAATACGCGCTTAAGCGAATTACTAAAACCTTGTTTGATCACATCCTATAATATTTATGCCCGCTCAACCCATTTTTTTACGCAACATGATGCAAAAGAAAACAAGGCCCATGATTTTTATTTGTATGATGTAGCAAGAGGAACATCTGCAGCACCTACCTATTTTGAACCGGCTGGCGTTACTTCGCTTACGGGCATTATGTACCCGGTGGTAGATGGAGGCGTGTTTGCCAGCAACCCCGCACTTTGTGCCTATGCTGAAGCCCGGCAAAAATTCAAGTCTAAAAACTCCGAACGCATGGATATGTTCATGTTATCCATCGGAACAGGATCAAAAAAGGAAAGTTATGCTTACAACAAAACAAAGGGCTGGGGTAAAATGGGCTGGGTGAAACCTGTTTTGGATATTATGCTTTCCGGCGCTTCCGAAACAGTGGATTTTCAAATGAAACACATCTTTGACGCCATTAACTGTGGGGATAACTATTACCGCATCAACCCCGATATTGGGAAAGCTTCTATTGAAATGGATGATGCTTCTCCTGAAAATTTGAAGGCCTTGAAAGAGGCTGGAACTGCAACTGCAGAAAAATACAACGCGGAATTGGAAGAAATTGCTGCATTCTTAATAAAAAGTCATTCTATAAAATAAAGAGTGCCGCAATAATCATGATAATAATGATCACCACATATTGCCACATATCCGGAAAGTAAGTTTTAATAAGGTGCCAAGCCCCTCCTTTTTTTTCTTCCATCATCTTTACTTTTTATCAAAATAGGTTTGCACAGCTTTTAGGAATTCGTCGGAAATAAATCCATTGGATGCGACTAATTCCTTCCCAAAGATAAATTTTTTTCCGCCTTTAAAATCGGTTACTTTTCCACCCGCTTGTTGTACAATAAAGGCACCAGCTGCCACATCCCAGGGTTGTAGACTGTATTCGTAGAAACCCTCAAACCGACCGCAGGCAACATAAGCCAGGTCAGTCGCCGCGGACCCTAAGCGCCTCAGGCCATGGGTATGTTGCATAAAATATTTAAACAAATCAAGGTATTCGTCCATACGACCATAATCGTAATAAGGGAAACCTGTAGCCAGTAATGAGTTTTTGAGTGTTTTTGCTTTGGAAACTTCAATTTTTTTTCCGTTCAGATAAGCATCGCTGTTTTCCCATGCATAAAAACACTCGTCAAGGTTAATTTCATAAACAACGCCCAATACCAATTCATCGTTACGCATTAAAGCAATACTAATCGAGAAGCAGGGTAACCCATGAATGAAATTAGTGGTACCATCCAGCGGATCAATGATCCAGTTATATACTTCTCCTTTTTTTGTAGATGTTCCTTCTTCAGCAATGAATCCGGCTTCAGGAAGCAGCCTACTCAAACCCTCAACCAATCGTTGTTCAGAAGATTTATCGACATAAGAAACAAAATCATTGTTTCCTTTCACTTCCACTTGTTCTGTCTTGAACTTGATAGCTTCTGCTTTTATAAATTGCCCGGTGATTTTTGTAAGCTTACAAACTTCTTCACACGTATTTTTTAAATCAATCATTAGGATATACTTTATTTTAAATAGAATCCCAAAAGTACAATTAATTGAGCAGAGGCAGTTCTGTCATAGAAAATATCGGGTTACCGCTAATTTTAGCGATTTGTGTCGTTATTTCCGATAAAAAGGGGAGTTTTGGGATTAAATACCCTGGACAAAAGCATATCCTTTTCCTAAAACTTCCCGTATAAGCATCTTAAATGAAAAAAGGTTTCTTGTTATTTGAAGGGTGTATTTAGGAAGATGATTATATATTTTTGAATAAAGAATGAAGAATAATTGCCTGACCGATTTTCGTTACTTCCGTATCATTCGCTTGATTGCATTTGTATTTGTGCTTTCCGGGTCGCTCTATGCGCAGGAAAATAAATTGAACTTCAAGATTAAGCTGAATATTCAAAAAGGGGGAATGGAAAATGCCCTTAT
>DASRRA010000195.1:0-12393 GCA_035696085.1 Bacteroidia bacterium
GTAATTATTGATTTCTGACTTTCGTAAAAAAGTCGCGTAGTCAAGTACCTCCCGTCTTTTAATAAACAAAAATGTCCATGCAATAGATAACATGGTTAGCAAAACATAAACACCAAAAACAATGATATTGTAATACGCCAGAAAGGTGCTGAAAATGACAATATTTAAAATATTAAAAATCAATTCAATTCCTTTCCAGGTTACAAAGGTTTGTATCTTATTTTGATCCTGAAGCCGCAGCAATATTTCTGTATTCAACCGTACATCAAAAAAGCTGATGGGTAATTTTAATAATTTCAGTAATAAATTTTTTATGAGTTGAATACTCAAAATATAATTGATCCTGGTAAGAATGATGGAACTGAGAAGCTCAGAAATTACAGTTGAAACAATTAAAATAACTTGGGCCAGCAAGATGAAATAAAATAGATGAACATCTTTCGGTATCACCACTTTATCAATCAGCTTTTGAAAACATAAAGGCACCAGCCAGCTTGAAATTAATCCCAGCGCCAGGAAAAATGCTGCTATGACATACTTCTTTTTATGGTCGGCAATAAATGACGTGATTTCAGATATCTGTTTTGATTTAAAAAATGTTCCGCGTTTTTTTTGTGTGATCGCTAAGTCACCTTGTTCCGCTTTTAGCTCGCTAACAATGCAAATTCCTTTTTCATTGTTGCCTAACCATTCATTTAGAAAAGTTTCTGAATCCATAACGGATCTGCCATATGCAGGATCCGCTAAAAAGTATTGTCTGTCTCCGCTTTTAATCTTTACATCTTCAAGTATCACGAAATGTGATTGTTTCCAATACAGTATCGCAGGCAAGGGTATTTCTTCCAATTGATGAAAATTCAGAGCCAGCGCCATGGATTCCAATCCCATTTTCCTATTGACTTCTATAATTTCATCTATTGAAACGCCGGCACGTGTCAACTCAAAATGAGGTTTAATATCTTCGATTCTGACATTCTTTTTAAAATGACTGAGAATCATAGACACGCAAGCGGCTGCACAATCGTTACTTTCTAATTGGTTAAAAAACTTCATCCGTATTAATTTGAGGCTTGCATTTGTTGAACAATTTCTTCAATTTTCGTAAGAACAACACGGCTCTTTTCGTTTTCATCCCCTTGATAAACACAATAATCATAACCTGCATTCTCAATTGCATGCTGTGAACATCCTCCATTGCATAAAGGCATAATTCTGCAGGTTTGACAAGGTTTATTTTTCATCTTTGCTTGCATGCGTACATTCAGGTGATCATTTTCCCAAACCAGTTCACCGGCTTCTGTAATATACCCTACTCTATTTTTAGTGAGGAAATCTCTGGCTGTACATTTAAAAACATCACCATTATAATTGATGGTGGCACTGTTTCTTTTATCCGCATAACAGGAATTTCGAACATTGTCTGGAGAATACATACCACCGGTTTTGAATCCGTGTTCTTTTAATTTCTCTTCTGTTTCATCAAGCCCGGCATTGGCCGTGTCAGTTGGATTATAATCCTGCCATACACGATGATAATCCACAACAAGTCGGCGATCACGAATTTCTTTTGGAATATCTACAAAGTCATCAACGATTTTAGTACAGCTTTGAATATTTTTTTCTGTGAAATTGATTCGTAAAATGATGTTAAAATTATCGGCTAATAACAGGGTGCGAATGTTTTTTACGATCTCATCATAACTCCCTTTTGTTTTTGTAACAAATCGAACTTTATCATGTTCCTCGCGATAACCATCCAGTGTAATTTGAAGTGTCGCAAAAAGATCGTTGCTTTTAAAATAATGGATAAATTCATCATTCACCAAAAAACCATTCGTCGTAAATGTAACGGAGAAAGCCTTTTTCTTTTCTTCACTGGCCCATTTTAAGTGATTAATGATGGGAATTACATTTTTCTTAAAATAAAGTAAGGGCTCACCTCCAAAAAATGAAACCGCGAAATGTTGCATCTTTTCTCTTGAAAGTGTTTGCGTAATAAACTTGTTGATCGAATCTACACGTATCTCATCCATTTTTGAATCCTTCACATGTGTCTCATAGCAGTAATAACATTTGAAGTTGCAATTCATTGTTGGATTGATGGTAAGAATGTATTTTGTTTCATCCTCATCCACCTCTTTACTTAATTTTCTTACTTTATCTATTTCATCCACATTGGATTCAACAATAAATGCATTTTCTACCAAGTATGAATAGAATTCCGGATGAACCTGTTCAAGTCCATCAATGCCTTCATGAATAGCTGCTTTCAAAATATCATGCAATTCGTTTTCTAAAAAAATTACTTGTTGACTGAAAGAGTTAAAAAGTGCAGTCTTTCCTTCATAAGGTAGTGTTGAGTTAAATTGACTGTATTTCATTTTTTGATTTTTAAGACGTGTGTACTTTAAAAGGACTGTTTCGAAATATGAAACAGTCCTTTACTGGATCTAGTTTACGCAGATAAATCTGTTTATTGTTGCATTACAACCAGCTATACAATTTCCAGTGTTAGTTGCAGGTGGTTCTTCTCCAGATCTAGTTCCTCCAGAGAAGGATGCACTAAACCCAGCTTTTAATAAATCGCCTTCAGCTTTTAAAGTCTGAAATTTTGCGAATTCAATTTTGCTATTTTTCATTCTTAAAGAATTTAATTTGACTTTTGAAAACTGGCGATTTCTTAACCTACGCAGATAAATCTGTTGATTGTACCTGTGCACCCAGAAACACAGTTTCCTGTATTGGTTACAGGGCCTTGCTCTGTTGGTGTAGTACCACCAAAAGATTGACTAAACCCTGATTTTAATAAATTACCTTCAGCCTTAAGAACTTGAAGTTTTGCAAATTCAATTTTATTATTTTTCATTTTTAAAAATTTTATTAGATGAATAAATGAGGGGCGATTTGTCACCCTTTTTTAGATTTACAAGCATTCTCTGATGCTTCTTTTGCATAAATAAAAGACCTGCTCCCAAACAAATGAAAGCAGGATCCTTTTTGGGAGACTAACCGCCAACGCAGATAAATCTGTTGATGGTACCTGCACAACCGGAAACACAGTTTCCAGAGTTTGTTGCAGGTTTTTCATCCGTTGATGTGTATCCACCTGAGAAAGATGTGCTGAACCCAGCTTTTAATACATCGCCTTCAACTTTTAAAGTTTGAAGTTTTGCGAACTCGATTTTGTTGTTTTTCATTTTGAAAAGATTTTAAAAAGATAAACTTAATGAAGAAATAAAGCTTTCTTCTTAGCTTTTGTTTTGCTTGCAAGCATATAATAAACACCTTTCATTTAAAAGTGGCCTTCTTCTAAATTACTCAGCACCTATCCAATTGAGTATACACTCTTTGCGTGTATCATTTAATTCGTCCTGTCTTTTTCCTCCTGATTACTGTTTTTCCTTTTGATAAAACTCATCGTACCTTTTCCGATTTTGTACACCACAGAAGCACCTATGTATCTTGAATCACTATACGAGGTATATTCAACCGGAACCGTGTTTGATAAATTCCGGTTTTTGAAATCGTTGCTCTTTAAGAGATTTTCAACAGCCACTGTCACCTGAAGTTTTCCAGATAGAAAACTGGATTTGAAAAAAATATCGATGCTGTTGGTTGGAAAGTTTGTTTGAAAATTGGCAGTTTTCCCTTTGAAGTTGTAGCGCAAATTTACTCCGGAAAATAATGTTCCTGTTTTATTTAAAACAAAACTATTTGAGCTGTATATATAAGCCCCATATCCCTCTGTTGTTTTTGGTGTAATCGGCGCTATTTTAGAGTAGGACTTGATGTAATATACATTAAATTCGTTCTGACTTTCAAACCAACTCCATTTTTGAAATAAATAACTTACATTAAAATTGCAGTTGTTATAATCGTAATAGTTCAATCGCTGAACTTCTGTAGTATAATCCTGCGCGCTAACGAAAGGAACCTGGCTGGAAGCGTTAACCGTATTGGATAAGGTAACTGCAAAGAAAAGTGTGTTTTTAAAATCATAATTTAGTATCAAATTCTTCGTCACAAAAGGTTTTAATAAAGGGTTTCCTTCTGTATAAAAGTATTGGCTACTATACCATTTAAATGGATTTAATTCGTAAAAACCCGGTCGACGAATTCTATGATTATACGCCAATGAAAAACTATGATCCTTACTCTTTGTATAATTGATAAAAAGTGTGGGAAACAATCTGAAATAGTCATTTTTATTGATTTCATTACTACTAATTGAATTTCCAAACGTATTGGTATGTTCTAAACGTAATCCTGCCTTTACAGACCATTTTTCATTGAACGCTCTATATACTGATCCATAAAGTGCCTGTATGTTTTCATTAAATGTAAATTGGCTGCTTGTGTTTGCCTCTCCTGAAATCAGGGAATTAGTATACTGTATGGTATTATCCGTTTTTGTATGCGCCAGTTTAATTCCATAATTCAAATTATACCGTTTTCCTGGATGTTCCATGTCGGCTTGTGCAGCGATGTTCCTAATAAGGGCGGAGATTTTATTGTATGATTCGTAAATCATTGGAGAAATATTAACGACAGCTGTATTTGTGCGCGTTGAAAAGGTTTGCTGATCTGAAGAATTAAAATTCAAATAATCTACATCCACAGTTAGTTTCTTACCGAGTGTGTCAATTAGAATATTGTTGTTCCAGTTGATGGAATGAATATTTTTCGTTCCATTGCTATTTCCTTCGGAATTGATAATACCTAATTCATCGCTATTTTGACTAATTGCATTAATTGATGTTTTAAACATTCCACTCGGATTATTTATCGCACCGATATATTGAATTCCTGTTTTCCATTTTTTTGTTATGTTATAATCCATTCCGATTTTTGGCGCAATGCTTCTATTGCTGTTAAAGCCTACGGTTGATGCATCCCACAGAAAAGAAGGGTAGCAAATTTTCTGTTGGCTTACATCTGCATTTTTTGAAATTGATCCGGATAAATTAGTACCCAACGAGAATTTATTTTTCTTCCAGTTAAATGCACCATTTAATCCTTCATTTGCATATGTGTTTTGTTTGAAACTACCATTTGCGTAGGCATTCCAGGTATCCCTTTTTAATTGTTTTAAGCGTATATTAATAATTCCGCTATTCCCTTCTGCCTCATATTTCGCAGGTGGAGTATGGATTGCTTCAATTTTTGCTATATCAGATGAAGGAATTGTTTTAAGGAAATTTAAAAGATCTGTTCCTGAAAGTTTAACGGGTCTGTCATCAATCATTACTAAAACCTGGCTTTTTCCTGCCATGCTAATTGCTTCCGATTGCACATTGACTCCTGGTGTTTGTTTTAAAGCAGAGAGTGCATCGCCAAGAGCAGCATTCACCTTTCGATCTATATTAAAAACCAATCGATCTATTTTCCGCTCGTAAATAGTTTGCTTGGCCTGAATGACAGTTTCCTTTAATGTAAGTGTATCAATAGGAGGTTGAACAAAAATAAACGTATCCTTATTTAAAGAAATGTCTAGTTCATAATTGATTGTAGAAGCTAAATAAAAATGTAGTTTGTAATTTCTATTGGATAAGGATTTAAAATTAAATAGCCCCAGGCTATCTGTTACTGTTGAAGCAATAAAAGCTGAGTCCTTTTGAATGGTAACCGTTACAAATTCGGCAGAAACTCTTTTTTTGTCTACTACTTTACCATTTATTGCATATTGCGCCTTACAGTCTAACAAGCACAAAATAAGAAAATACTTTGTACTTAATATTGACACTTTAAATGAAATAGACATAGAAGATATTTTACTGTTCAACAATTTTTAGAGTGTATTAAAAATCCATTAGAACTGTTTTAATGAAAACTTCGAACGCGAATGTATCTATTTCTGTATATCGGAAAATCCAATGTTTATGGAATTCTATTCAACGGTTAGTTTCCGATTGTTATCGGTATCGCTTCATTTAAATAAACTATCCATTAGATCTATGATCGTCTGTTTCCCTTTAAGGAAAGTATATTCGGGACCTATTAAAATTTTATGCGGGAAATACTGCTAGTTAATTTTAATTTTTTCTGAAATAGAATTGCCATTAAAATTCAAAAATCAACCGTTGGTTAGATTTTCATCACCTCTTCATATTAAGAAGCAGCTCTATACTTTGACCGAGATGTAATTTATTTTTGTTGCATAAACGATGAACTATATAGATGAAAACAAAACCTAAGAAAACTGCAGGTAGCTCTTTGAATAAATTATATAAGAATGTTAAGCAAGTGATCGATCAGTCAAGAGCGAATACGTATCGTGCTGTTAATATCTTAATGGTTAAAACATATTTTTGAAGAAGAACAGAGCGGAGAAGCGAGAGCGAATTATGGGAGTTATCTTATTTTGGAACTAAGCAAACGGTTAACATCAAACTATGGGAAAGGATATGATAAAAGAAATTTGTTTTATATGCGTCAATTTTATCAGTTATACCCAATTGTGGACGCAGTGGGTTCACAATTGAGTTGGACACATTATCGTTTACTTTTGAAGGTTGAAAATGAAGAGGAGAGAGACTTTTACATACAAGAAACCATTGATTGCAATTGGAGTACAAGAACATTAGATCGCCAAATCAATAGCTTGTATATTAAATGAAAGTAAACAAATATTCGCTTCCAAATACAAGCTTTATCTTCCTTCCGAGGAGGATTTAATTAAAGAGCTAAAAAGGGAACGTGGGCTTATGGAGATGGAAAAAAAATTGAATCGATTATAAATTCGTTTATCTTTGGTATACACATAACCCAGCGTTTACAGAATGAAACGATTTCAACCTCTTGATTTATATTTTGCTGGATCTGCAATTCCGGCAGTTATTTCCGTTTATGCATTAGTATACAATCATAAGCTTCCGAGTGATGAAGACCGCTATTTTAATTTTTCCTGGCCAGTCTTTTCCATTCTTCACAGTATTCCTTTCTTGCTAATAGCGCTTGTCTATTTCATATTTAGGAAAAAGAGGAAACCCTTAAATCAATCCCTTGGTACAACACACTATATTCTGACTATATTGCCTTATATAGCTTTTTTTTTAATGGTTAGTCTCATTCTCCGGGGTCCGATATCCGATATGGATAAATCAACGCGAATGCAGTATGCTGACTCGGTTATGGAAGCATCCATGTTCACGATATTACTTTATTTTATAGGTCAGGTTTTATTCTTAATAAATATCATTGTTACGCTCTTTAAAAAGAAGAAACCAAGCAGTAACCTGGAGTAATACTTATTGCACTAAGATAGCACCTTGCTCTGCCGAGCTGTTTGAGTGATAATTGCAGTAGAAATAAAATATGCCTGCATCATTGAATGTATAAGAGAACGATTCTCCACTTCGTATTCTTCCACTGTCAAACGTACCTTTTGTAGAAGTAGCCGTATGGTCAGCATTGTCTTTATTAATAAAGGTAATGGTGGTCCCTTTTGCAATCGATTTTTGTGTTGGATTAAATGTCTTATACTCTAAAAAAATTTCATTTTCACCTGGTGTCCCTGGATCTTGTTTTTTGCAACCCATCGTCAACCCGGTTAATATGAATGCAAATATGATTAGTTTTTTCATTTCAGTTTTACTTTAGAAATCTGAATACAAGTTACTCAGATCGGTTCGAATTCCCAAAAATAAGAGTGGTGTTTGACTGGTTTTAACAATTGTATGCTCAATTCGTTCTGCAACTCCCAATTCAATTTTCAAGTTCATTTTAGTATCCAGCATATAGGCAAAGCGTAAGGAGGCATTGATAAGTGTGGTTTTTATGCCTTGCATAGTTGTGTTTCCATAATCTTTCTCCCGTTTGTTGTAGGAAATAAAAATATTTTTTCCATAATCTGTTCCCAGACTATCTTCTCCATAAATGGCATAGGTACATTTTGCTTCAACAAAAAAACGCTTGTAGCGATAATTTAAAAAGCTCACCGACTCTATAAAATTAGCGCCCAAAGGATGGGCCAAGGGCTGATTCATATGTCCATAATTTTGTTGAACACTCCCATGCGAATAGGTGTAAGGTCTTACATAATTCACTTCTGTTTGAAAATTCAGGTGTTTAATTTTAAACAGATCAAAACTTTTTAAACCTCCCTGAAAAGCATATTTATTGGCCCACCAGCCATTCTGTGCTTTTATTTCGGATAATAAAAATTCATCCAGCAATAATTGCCCATACAATTGCTGCTTTTTAAACAATTTAATTTTAAAACTAAAACCTGCAAAAGCATTGTCGCTTGAGCCCAAGGAATATTCTGTAGGGCGAAAAAATAAAATAGGGTTCAGGTAATTCACATCATAACCTCTGTACCGGTTACTATCTGATCCTTGCCACATAATGGATTCGAACAATCCTATTTGTATCCGTTTCGTGGCGTTCCATCCCAGGTAATGATAGGTGGCATATTTATTCAGCCAGTCTTTTTTTAATCCGGAAGGGTTGGTAGCATCCTTCATGATTGTATAGAGATTGATATAGGTGAGATGCCAAACGCGTGTGGTTATTTTTAAGAAAGGATAGGGGGCAGCTACATCCGACAAAAACAAAGAGCGGTAACCATCTCCAAAAAATTGTTTGTCTTGTCCTACTTGTATGTTAAATATTTTATTGGGTGAGTAAGAAACATAACCCGAATAATATTGATATGCATATAATGGATGCAATGAATCAGTATTGGAACGGTATGCATAGTCCATCCCTGGTACAACATGCATCATTTGAATTTTTGACTGCATAAAATCAGGATAGGTAGACTTTCCTGCAAAGGCTTTAAAATTCATGGAAAACTTAGTTCCAATATTCATCATAAACATTCCACCAATTCCCAGGTCCTTTGCGAGATAGTTGGAAGAATCTCCTACATAGGTAACACCGGCGTTTAGAAGCGGATATACTTCTATTTGTATTTTCTTAGGTTTTTTATCAAATGCCTCCGCCTTTGTTCCTGCCAGCAAACGTGGAAATACAGCTGTTGAATCTTTTATTTGATTCACATTTTCATAGAGGTAAGGCTTGGAAAATGTTTGAAAATTCTCAGAAGCGTTGTTGTAATAATTATCAATATCCCACAAAAAATCTTTGCTAAGCGTGTAATTTAATTGTTGTGAAGATGCAGAGCTTATCATTCCTATTGTAAAAAAAACAGTCAGTATTTTTTTAAAGTAGCTGCTCATTTCTTAGGAACACGATTTTTTTTCTTGCGTATCAAGAAGGGAATTTGCGATAATAGAAGTGAACTTCCTCCAACAATCAATAATAGATAATTGGTATCCAGGTATAAAAATGAAACAGATAAGCCAATGATGAAAATATTGACAACATAAATAATCAATGCTACTTTGGTGTGATTGCAACCTATATCCAGCAAGCGATGGTGCAAGTGATTCCGGTCAGCGGAAAAAGGGGATAATCCACGTATGGCCCGATATATAAAGATACGTAAGGTATCGATAAGTGGGTATACCAAAACCGCCATCACAAAGACAGGTTTGGAAACATTTAACACATACTCGTTGTGAATTTTTGAAACATTAAAATCAATTAGCTTGATCGCTAAAATACAAATGATTAATCCAATAGTCAAAGAACCTGAATCACCCATAAAAATTTTGGCTGGTGAAAAATTAAAAATCAAAAATGCCAACAATGATCCTGAAAGTGCAAATGCCAAACCGGCCATTACAGGGTCTCCTGCCATAGCAAACCAGGTTCCGAATGAAGTGGCTGCAATAAACCCAACACCGCTTGCCAATCCATCTATTCCATCAATCAAATTAAATGCGTTCACCACCACAATATAGGTGAACAGTGATAAAAATATACTGGCCCACTCAGGAATCTGATAGATCCCGAATATTCCATGCATACTGGTAATACGGATCTCCGCCATTAATACTAAAATCAATCCCACCAACACATGTGCTACCAGCTTCTTCACAGGCGCTGTTCCGATGATATCATCTTTTACACCTACAAAAAACATAATCAGCAACGTACTTACAATAAATTTATAATCATCCATTGCTTTATATAAAGAAATGGGATCAGATATTTTTTGTCCGGGAAACCATAAAGAAAAAGAGAATACCGTACCTGCAAATATGATAATACCTCCAATGGTTGGAATCATTCGCGTATGTAACTTACGCGTATCACCCGGTGCATCAAACAGGCGTTTGAGAATAGCCACCCGTATCAATGCAGGCGTTGTAAGCAACACGACAAAGAAAGAAGTAACAAAAATGAGTATTAAAAATTCCATTAATCTATCGTTTATCTTTTATTCTTTAAAAATCGTAATAAAAATTTGAAAGTGAGGTGCGAATACCAACATATACAAACTGTGTATGTGCTGTTTTATCTTCTGCCTTCTCCGTTCGATTTGATAACCCAACAACAATATTTAAGCTAGTCGCTGGATTAACCAAATATCCAACTTGAATATCCTGATACAAAATGGTTGAAACAACACCTTGCGTTGTATTTATTTGTTGCCCAACCGGAGTTGAAACAAATGTATCCGATTTAAAAATGTTTCCACCAAAATTAGTAAATAAACTATCTTTTCCTTTGACAATGTAATTTAATTTAATTTCCGTAAAAAAGTCCTTTACTCTGTAATTCAATTTTACTATTGCTTCATTTAAATTAGCGCCCAAAGGATGCGCCAATGCTTGATTATAATGCGTATAGCTTTGTTCCGGATTTGCGCTGGCATACGTGTAGGGACGTACACTATTATATTCTGTTTGCAGTATTAAGTTCCTTATTGTAAATATGTTGAAATAATAAAATCCAACTTGATAGCCATTCTTATTTCTTACCTGAGCCATTGTGGCTTTTCCTTTTAAGTCATCTAATACATACTGTCCGTACAAGGAAATAGATTTCGAAATCTTCAATTTAAATAAAAACCCTAATAATACATTATTCTTATTGTGTAAACCATAATTAAGTGCATTTATACCAATAACCGGATCAAATGTGTTAAAGTTTACATGCTGACGATTGGTTGAGTCTGCTGCTTCCCATATCATACATTGAAACAGACCTAAACTCAGACGTCGAAAGAGATTCACGCTTAGTGTTTGAAAGCTACCTACCTTTTTTTGAAATAACCGTTCTATGCCTGGTGGAATTTTATTTCCTCCATTTGTTAAATTCATAAAGGAGGTGTACAAATTAGTATATTGAAATTTTCCTATCGTAGTCGTGATACGCGCATATGGATAATTGAATGCATTATCGGATAATAGCAAGGACCTGTAGCCATCTCCAACAAAGTGCTTTCCATGACCCACTTGTATATTCAAAGCTTCAACAGGTGAATACGAAACATAACCCGAAGCCATTGCATAATCATATCCATTGGCTTTAAATTTTTTTGCGCGACCCTGCCCGGGAATAACATTGTAATCATAGTTTGCTTTGGATGGAAATAAATTGTCCGTACCAGCAATGTATTGATCAATATAGTTCGCAAATGTGGCTTGGTTTTCATAAAAGGAAGATTCAAAGGCGAATTTTTTTCCGATATGTCCTCTTAATAAAAAGCCTCTTGTGTTTTTATATAATTTTTCCCCGGAGGTATCGGCCTGGTCTTTACCCAATTCCAGGTTAAGCAAAGGATCAATGGTAAGTGAAAATTTACTACTGGTGTCCTGTATAATGAGTAAACTTTCTCTTTTTACTTTGCGATAAAGAATGGATGAAAACGATTTACTTTTTGTACGCTCAGGCTCTGTTGGTTTAACAATAAACGGTTTGAAAAAGTGAGGGCGATTTATATCCTGAGCTACAATTCCCGTCCCGCATATAAACGATGAATCCGTTTTTCTATAAATTTCATAAATATGCTGCACCGTATGCAAAGGTTGATTTTGCTGAGCACTTACAAATACAGGAATAAAGAAAAATAACAGCAATACGTTTTTCATGTGCTAGCAATATTGCCAACCCATTTTTGGGGATTAAATGGTGAATGGCAAACATCCTTTGACGGATGCAATGAACATACTAAGAGAGCTTGCTTTTTACTTCGTTGTAAACAGTGGTGATGCCTTCTTCCAAATTTATCCGGTGTTTCCATCCGAAGGAATGAAGTTTTCCAACATCCATTAGTTTACGAGGTGTTCCATCAGGCTTTGAAGTATCAAATTTTAATTCTCCTTCAAAGCCCACAATTTTTTTAATGAGTAATGCTAAATCTTTAATGGTAATGTCTTCGCCTACACCTATGTTCACCAATCCTGCTTCATTGTAATTTTGCATGAGATAAAAACAAGCATCTGCAAGATCATCCGCATGTAAAAATTCGCGTAGTGGCGATCCTGTACCCCAAACTTCAACTGTCTTTTCGTTCTTTGCTTTTGCCGTATGAAATTT
>DASRRA010000196.1:0-22705 GCA_035696085.1 Bacteroidia bacterium
TAATCATTGATAAACAGTATCATTCGCTAAGTATAAAAGGACAGGATTTTAATACCCCTGTAAAGGCCTTGCTTAAAAATATTGAGCAACGAAAAATCCCAACGTTATTTATAAAGATTAAATCGCATACCACCTTTAGTCAAACATATTTAAAGGAGCATTTCATATTAAACATACAGCAGTTTCCACGAGTAGAAAAGGATATAGCAACCTGTCTAAGTCCTATTAAACTCTTTTTTAATGAGACCTATGATGTGTCTATGGATGATGTGGATTTTTTATTTCACCTTTTACCAAAGCTTGAAGAGGCCTCATTCATTGAGCATACAACGACTTTGTTTATTGACGAAAAGAATTATCAATTACCTGTTTATACAAAAGAAGAACTGGATACTGAAATAGAAAGTGCCAGAAAAGAAATTGCATTAATAGCAACCCAATCATGAAATTAAAAGGCAACCAACTTTTACTCCGGGCCATTGAACCAGCAGATATCGATCTATTATATGCCTGGGAAAATGATACGCGTTTTTGGAAAGTTAGTAATACCCTGGCTCCGTTTTCTAAGCAAGTGTTACAACAATATATTGAATCAGCTCACCTGGATATTTATACGGCAAAGCAATTACGCCTTTTCATTGATGAGATTCCCCTGCCTTCAAGCGGTTTAAAAGAAATCAAATCGGTTGGATGCATTGACTTGTTTGATTTTGACCCAACTCACCTACGCGCTGGAATTGGGATTCTTATTGCAAGCGAAGAAAACAGAAGAAAAGGCCATGCCTCAGAAGCCCTGGATTTGTTAATCAGCTATTGTTTTGATCATCTTCATTTGCACCAGGTATATTGTAATATTTCTGTAAACAATGAAGCCAGCATTTTACTTTTTAGAAAACACGGGTTTGAGATTACAGGAGTAAAAAAGCACTGGATACGTGAAGGAAACACATTCGAAGATGAATTGTTATTGCAATTAATAAAGAAATAATTCTTTCATGAATCAATACTATTACAAAATAGTTTTATTCTCTTTTATTTTTAGTTGTATTATTTTGATGACGAGGTGTGATCATGCTCCTGAGCACACTGCTTCTTTTGAAACTACCGAAAACCATTCAAGCCCTTTTTTAAACCACGGCGACAGTGCTACCTATGTTGGGATTCAGACATGTCGCTTATGTCACCAGCAAATTTACGACTCGTTTATTCAAACCGGAATGGGGCAAAGTTTTGCTTCTGCAACCAAGCAAAAAAGTGTAGCCACATTTACGGATCACACCGTGATTTATGATAAGTACCAGGATTTTTATTATCACCCTTACTGGCAAGGCGATCAAATGAAGATTATGGAATTTCGTTTAAAAGGGAAGGATACCGTGTTTAAACGTGTTGAAAATGTTGATTATATTATAGGTTCTGGGCAACATACCAATTCACACATTCGAAATTTAAATGGCTATTTATACCAAATGCCCATGACATTTTTTAGTCAGAAGAAACAATGGGACTTCCCTCCTGGCTTTGAGAATGGCTTTAATACACATTTCAACCGAAAAATCGGATTAGAGTGTATGAGTTGCCATAATGCCTTACCTGATTTTGTAGAAGGCTCTGA
Source organism: Bacteroidia bacterium (assembly GCA_035696085.1). Lineage (GTDB taxonomy): Bacteria > Bacteroidota > Bacteroidia > 2-12-FULL-35-15 > 2-12-FULL-35-15 > 2-12-FULL-35-15. Next base: position 1,616 of record DASRRA010000196.1, read on the forward strand.
AAATAAGTTTAATGCTGTGCCCGAAGGAATTAATTGTGAACGTTGCCATGGCCCTGGCAGCATTCATGTGAAGCAAAGAAGCACCGGCCAGCGTATTGATACCTCCAGGTACATTGATTATTCTATTGTAAACCCGGGTAAATTATCTATTGAACGACAATTTGATGTTTGCCAGCGTTGTCATTTGCAGGGAAATGCGGTGCTGAAAAATGGAAAATCATTTTATGATTTCCGACCAGGTATGATATTATCCGATTACATTTCGGTCTTCTTACCCAAATATGAAAATGCGGATGATGAGTTTATCATGGCCTCCCATGTGGATCGTTTAAAACAAAGTCTATGCTTTATCAAAAGCTTTAAATCAGTCGATTCTACAGCTTTACGTCCATACAAAAATGCATTGACTTGTGTTACCTGCCATAATCCCCACGTAAGTGTAAAAGCAACCAATACAGAACGATTTAATTCGGCCTGCAAAAATTGTCATTCAACTGTAAAAAATAATTTTTGCACTGAAAGTGAAATTGTCAGGGCGCAAAGCAAGGATAATTGTGTTTCCTGTCATATGCCCAGATCCGGCTCCATTGATATTCCACATGTAAGTATTCATGATCATTACATCCGCAAACCTGAAAAAAAAGAAGATATAGAAAAGCTGAAAAAATTTACTGGTCTGTTTTCCATTAATGAGAAGCATGTTTCCAATTCATTGAAAGCACGGGCATACATTCAGCAATATGATAAATTTGATTACAATGTTGCTTTCCTTGATTCGGCTCGAAAATATCTACCGGATAAAACAAAAGAAGATGTGGTAAAAAATATGGGTGACCTGATTCACTTGTATTTTATCAAAAAGAATTATGATAAAATTTTAAGCTATATGCAATTAGTTGGAAAAGATGCGTTGTTAAAAACGCTCAATAAGAAATCATGGAGCAATGATGATGCATGGACTTCCTATCAAATTGGAGAAGCCTATGCTTCACGTAGTGATCTAAACAATGCTGCTCTTTTCTACAACAATGCGATTACATTGGCACCCTTTAACCCGGAATTTAAAAACAAACTGGGTTCTATCCTGATTGCTGAAAATAAATTAACCGATGCAATTCGGGTACTTAAAGCAGTTTTGGCAGAAAACCCTCAAAATATCCAGGCGATCACAAACTTAGGTTACGCTCACTTATTAATTGGAAAAATTGATGCGGCAGATCAGCTATATCGTACCGGTTTGAAATTAGAACCCGATTATGAGCCCTTGCTGATGAACGTTGCGGGTTTATATGTATTTAAAAAGCAATACAAAGAAGCTGTTTCCATTCTTAAGACTGTTATCATTAAAAATCCAAAAAATCTCCAGGCGAAACGAATACTGGAACAGTTAAAAAACCTTTATTAAATGGTCGTATAGCTGGAAAAATCGTTATTTATCCAAGTTCCGTAGAAAATTTTACCGAAATTTAGTTCTTTCCGTTTTTTTTAATTACGTTTATTGAATAAAATACCTGCAACGGGTTATGTACCTAGCATAATAAGGCAAACTATTGCGCAACAATCAAGATAAAATTTATAAACAACAATCTTTCAAATTCATTTGAAAACATTCATTTGAAGGATGTCTGTCAAGTGAATGATAATACTGTATGGGAGCTAAGAAAAAAAATTGGTTAAGAACATTCATTAAAATTATAGTTGTGCTTGTTCTTATCGTGGGGGGAATTGGTGGTTATCTGGTGTACAAGTATGTTTACATGCCGAATATAAATTTGGCCAATAAAAAGTCAACGATCATTTACATACCAACCGGGTCAACCTTTGAAGATGTGGTTAACATTTTAAATGAGAATGAGCTTTTAAAGGATCCTGAAAGTTTCAGATGGTTAGCAAAGAAAAAAAAATATTCGGAAGCTGTTAAACCAGGTAAATACAGGGTTCTTGCGAATATGAATAACAGCGCTCTAATTAACCTCTTGCGTCTGGGTAAACAGGAGCCAGTTGAAATAAATTTTGCCGGACTTCATACTGTAAGTGAATTTATTTCACGGGTCGGAAGAAGAATTGAAGCGGATTCAAATGCATTGAAAGCAGCGATTGATGATGAGAAATACGTTGGTAAATATGGTTTTACCAAACAAACGATTCAGGCATTTTTTGTTCCGGATACCTATGAATTTTATTGGAACACATCCGTAGATGAGTTTTTCCAACGCATGGCTAAAGAATATAAAGCATTTTGGACGGACGCACGCAGACAACGGGCAAAGGCTATTGGGCTCTCCCAAACGGAAGTTTATACACTAGCCTCTATTGTACAAGGAGAACAGTGTTGTGATAAAGAGGAAAAAAAATTGATTGCCGGTTTATATCTGAACAGGTTAAAAATAGGGATGAAATTACAATCAGATCCAACCGTTATTTTTGCGATCGGCGATTTTACTATTCAACGGGTATCAGGGGCAACAAAATACAATTCTCCGTACAATACTTATTTGCATGAAGGATTACCGCCAGGACCTATCGGTTTTGCCCAGGAATCTTCCATTGATGCGGTATTAAATTACACCCCAAGTGACTATATATACATGTGTGCAAAGGATGATTTAACTGGGAGACATTGCTTTGCAAAAACATATGAACAACATCAGATATACGCTAGAAAATACCATCAAGCTCTGGATGACAGAGGAATACATTAATCAACAATAAGTTTAAATTAAATCTCTAAACCGCAACAAATGAAAAAAATTACTCTATTCACGTTTATAATCGCGTTTGCAGGTAGCGCTATAGCGCAAAATGGTAATCGCTATTGGAGCCCAAGTAACGAATCAGCGATTCGTAGTGCAGGTGAACGAACTATTATTCCACAGAAATATGCCGCTTTTCATATGGAAGAAGCTGCTTTTAAAGCAGCACTTTTTGCAGCACCACATGAGGATAACTACCACATCAGAAATTCTTCTTACATTATTGAATTGCCAATGCCAACTGGTGAATTCCAAAAATTTAAAGTAGTAGAGGCACCGATTATGGCGCCGGAATTGGCTGCTCAGTTTCCTGAAATAAAAACATTTAGCATCGAAGGTATAGATGATCCTTACGCGCATGGAAAATTAGACTGGACTGCTTTTGGATTTCACGCTATGGTGCTTACGCCATCCGGCGATCTGTTTATTGACCCTTATTCCAGAGGCACAACCTCTGATTACATTTCTTATTATGTAGCGGATTTTAGAAAAGCACCTCAAGACATTATGAAAGAAACTGGTGTTCGGAATTCAAATCCTGCAACCTTAAGGCTAAATAGTTCAACCGGAAACCGTGCCATGATTTGCTCTGGAACACAATTACGAAAATACCGTTTAGCATTGGCGTGTACCGGTGAGTATGCAAAAAAAGCTACCGGAAAAACAAGTCCGACTACGAATGAAATACTTTCCGTTGTGACTACTTCGGTTAACCGTGTTGACGGAATTTATGAAACAGAAGCTGCTATCCGAATGGTTCTTATTTCTAATGAAACATCTATATTGTTTGGCAATCCAACGACAGACCCTTTTAACGGGAACGATGATGCGGATACATTGATTGATGAAAGTCAGTCAAAAATTACCAGCATTATTGGAACTGCGAATTTTGATATTGGACATACATTCAGTACCGGTGGTGGTGGATTAGCTGATTTAGGCTGTGTTTGTAATGCTGCTACAAAAGCAAGCGGAATTACGGGCAGTTCAAATCCAGTAGGTGATGCATACGATGTTGATTATGTTGCGCATGAAATGGGACACCAGTTTGGCGGTAACCATACGTTTGCTTCAGCAACCGGGGCTTGCAGTGGCAATGGGAATTCTGCCACACGTGTGGAGCCAGGAAGTGGTATTACTATCATGGCCTACGCAGGTATTTGTGATGCAAATGATATTGCACCACACAGTATCGCTTATTTCCACACCATCAGTTTCGATGAGATCATGAAATTTTCAACGGTGAATGGTGGTAATTCATGTCCTGTAACTACTGCAACTACGAATCATCCACCAAGTGTGACGATTCCTGCAGCTACGTATAATATTCCATTCTCAACACCTTTTACGTTAACAGGATCGGCAACGGATGCTGATAATGATTCACTAACTTATTCCTGGGAAGAATCTGAAAGTGGACCACAAGCAGATTGGAATGCTGGAAGTAAACCTTTCTTTCGCTCCTATAATCCTGTAAAATCACCGAGCCGCACCTTTCCGTTACCAAGTATTGTAGCTGCAGGACCTTCAGCTTATCAAACTACAATCGGAGAGTATTTACCATCTGATAAACAAACCCTGACATTCAGATTAACCGCCCGTGATAATAAAATGGGTGGCGGTGGTGTGTGCTACGCTTCTACTACTATAGCTATTGCCAATGCCGGACCTTTCCAGGTTACTGCACCCAATACAACGGGAATCATTTGGCCTGCAGGTGCGACAAGAACAGTAACATGGGATGTGAACAAAACAGATTTAACACCGATCAGCTGTGCGAATGTGAACATCTTAGTTTCAATTGACGGAGGAACTACCTTTACAACATTGCTTGCTAATACACCAAATGATGGGACACAGGATATAACTGTTCCTATGGTACCTACTACCAAAACCACTTGCAGAATACGAGTAGAAAGTGTTGGAAATGTTTTCTTCGATGTAAATGATAAGGACTTCACCATTACAAGCACAAATGGTATACAGAATTTCTTAGCTGAAAACATGAATCTGCAATTGATCCCAAATCCTGCAGCAGATCAGGTTCAAATTAACTTATCTGGTTTAAACAAAAATCTAACAACACAACTTCGTGTTGTGGATATGCTTGGAAATGTGATCTTGACTGATGTATTCAATGGTAAAGAACAAATCAATCAGAATTATGATCTTTCCATTTTGGCAAAAGGAGTCTACCTGGTAGAAATTAAAAATGAGCAACAGCAAGCCGTTTCACGTTTGATGAAGCAATAAAAATAAATTATTCTCACCGCAAAGAGGTTGTTCATATGAACAACCTCTTTTTTTATTTCTCAATGTGGTATTATTTCCCCCTTGCTAATTTGTTCCATATTCCTGGATAAAATATGTATTTTTACGAAAAATTGAAATTAAAACACATGAAACAAAAATTTACATCCCGCATTTCTCTTATTTTATTTTTAGCTTTTTCTTCTATTATTAAAGCACAAACATTAGTTCCTTATCTGCAATCCTGCACACCGCGATCTATTTACATCACCTGGAAAACAGATTCGAATGCGCAATCACTAGTGCAATACGGAACAAAACCCGATTCCTTACCTACTACTATAAAAGGGACTACACAAACTTTATCAGATGTAGGTTATCCGGCAAACTTTATTTATCACGCTGTTAACCTGAAAAATCTGGAACCAAATACAACCTATTATTATAAAGTTACAACCGGTAGCAATACTTCGGCGGTTAGCTCCTTTAAGACATTGCCATTACCCGGTAATGCTGCAACCGCTGATGGACATATTCGCTTTTTAATTATGGGTGATAATGAAACGGATGATCCCAAATATGACTCCTTGATGTCAAAAGCCAAACAAAAATGTGCACAGAAATTTGCCGGCCCAATTAATCAAACTATTTCCGGGATTTTAATGCTGGGTGACCAGGTTAACGATGGTACATTGGCCCAATATGAAAAAGTTCATTTTGGAAGATCAAAAGTGTTATCTCCAGTTTTGCCGATACAAACAGCTGTTGGGGAAAATGAAGTGGCTGGCAGTTTAGGTTTAACTGCTTATAATAACCTGTTTTATTATGACAGCTTGAATTATAAAGGCATCTTATCGAATACGGAAAATTATTATGCGTACCAGGCTGGAAATGTATTGATCATTAACCTCAGCACGGAGCATACAGGTAGTGCACAATTTACATGGTTGCAGCAAATTTTTGAAGCGGCAAACGCAGATCCTAGTGTTCAATGGATCATTTCCTTAGGTCATCGTCCATACCAAGCTGAACAATACGTTGGAGACATTTCACCATGGATCAGAAATTCGGTTGTTCCTTATTTAAGTTCTTCTCCTAAATATTTGATGCATGCGGGCGGTCACCATCATTTATATGCGAGAGGTCAACTAAAAGATAAACCTGTATACCATGTTATATCTGGTGGTGTAGCTGATGATCAGTACTGGACCTATTCACAGGAAGAAGACATGGAAGATGTTCAAAAGACACTTACCAACTGGGTATACAACATCGTGGATATTGATGTGACTAACGGGAAAGCAGATGTAGAAACGTATTCCATTGGAAGTGCCTATGTAGGAAAAAACAAAAATGTTTTGATTGACCAATTTCACCGCTATAAAAATAAACAAGCTCCTTTAAAACCATCCATTACCAGTGCATTTGGTGATTCCTTACAATTACCGTTCACCGTCACGGGTTCAGCATTTAGCTCCCCTGCAGGAGAGTTATTAAATACAACTGAATTTGAAATTTCAACTTCAAAAACATTCTCAACAATTGAAAAATCATATTACAGGGATTATGAAGACTGGTTTGGTTATGTCTCCCGCCTGGATTCTACGGTGGATGTGAACGCTGGTGTAAATATTTTAAATCTTGATTTAAAGAAATGGTCTATCCCTAATGGAAAACATTATGTGCGTGTTCGGTACCGAGACCGCAATTTAGAGTGGTCGCCATGGTCCGCAATAGATTCTTTTAAAGTAGTGAAAAGTGTTGGTGGGCCAACTACCTTAGCAACCAATAAAAAATCATATGAATTGACTGATTCCGTAAAAGCAGTTTATGCAAATGGACCAGGTGAAGCAAACGATTGGATTGGACTTTTCGCATTAGGATCGATACCAGGCCCAACAACTATTGTGGATAGCGCAAAAGCAACGGGAAGTAACGGCTTCATCTATTTTAAAAACATTGCGAATGCAGGCCAATATTTCGTGGCTTATTTTACAAATGGTACATATACCGAACTGGCTCCACGCGTTACCATATTTGTTGGAAGTATCCCTGTCATTACAACGAATAAAACCAAGTATACTGTTGGAGATACAGTGTTGGTAAACTATACGCATGAGCCGCATTTAACGGATGATTGGGTTGGGGTATACAAAGTAGGATCTTCATTGAATGGAATTGATCCTAAAAACTGGAAATACGTAGCAGATTTGAACGGCCAGTTGAAAGTGGCAGACCTGGGTAAAGGATATTATTTTGCAGCTTATTTCCTTGAAAATAGCTATAACGAAGCTGGTGAACGTGCTTACTTTACGATAGATGAAAAGGTAACTGATGATACCATCACCAGCCTGGTGTTAAACAAATCCATTTATAAATTAGGAGAAGCGATACAGGCAACCTGGGCTGATGCACCAGCCTTTCCAAAGGATGAGCTAATTATGTATACTGCCGGAAGTACACCCGGTGTTAGCACTCCTATTGGAACAAAAAAATATACAAATGCAACTGCGAATGGAACTACTGCACTTTCCGGTACTGCTATTCCAAACAAACCGGGAGAGTATTTCGTCTCCATGTATACAAATGATGTATTCAATGAGATTTCGAACAGGGTTCCTTTTACAATCATTGATACAGTGATCACTTCAACCATTACACAGCCAGCTATCAATCAAAACATTAAAATTTATCCAAACCCTGTTTCAAAAACAGGAATTGCATTGATTGAAAGCGAACAGGTCATCAATAAAGTTGAGTTTATTGATATTATGGGACGCATCTTATTTTCGAAAGAGCAAATTGACGCGAAATCGTATCCGCTCACTTATTTGAATGTACCAACAGGTATTTACTATGTGAGAGTTTATCAGGAAGATCAGAAAGTGAAAATCGGAAAGATTGTGGTTGAATAAATCGAAGTATTTCAAAAAAAAAAACAAACGAGCCATTTCAGATTTGAAATGGCTCGTTTTAATTATATCAATTACTCTTAAATCAATTTATTTTCCGACAATCACAAACTCCGTCCTTCTGTTCTTTGCTCTTCCCGCTTCGGTCGCATTATCTGCAATCGGTTTTGTGGAGCCAAATCCTTTAAATGCAATCAATCGTTTTTCTTCGATGCCCAACTCTAATAATTTATCCCTCACCGTAAATGCACGATCTGTAGATAAAGCCAGGTTTGCTTCTGCATTACCTACATTATCCGTATGTCCGTACACTTCAATTTTGATTTTTGGATTTGCTTTTAAAAATGCTGCAAATTCTTCCAGTACAATGCTGGATCGTGGATCTAGCTTGGAGGAATTTGTTTGGTAATAAATGTTATTCAATGGGTAAGCTTTTCCAACTTTAATTGTATCCACAGCTATATCAAATTTCATAGGCTTAGGACCTTTAATAGAATCTTTTGAAATCAATTTAGAGGAGAATGCATAATCTTTTTTCTTGATGGTTAAGATCATGTCATTTTTTGCTTTTGTGTTGACTACAACTGCATAATTACCGGTCGCGGAGTCTACCATACCTTCCGTTACTTTTTTTGTAACAGCATCCGTTACTTCCACTTTAAATCCCCCTTTGTTTTGCCCTTTGGTCGCATCTTCTACTTGTCCTTTAAAAAAAGCAACTTCATCGGGTCGTGCTTCTTTATATAGTTCAAATGAATAGATGTCATTTTTTCCTAAAGACTTTCCCTTCACACGATTCGGATCGTTGGAAGTAAAATACCCCAAATGCCCATCTGTACTTACAAAGAAACCAAGATCATCTCCTTTTGTATTAATAGGAACACCAATATTTTTTGGTTCTGACCATTTACCATCCGGTTGTTTTTTGGAAAAGAAAATATCAAAACCTCCTACTCCTGGCTGTCCATCGGATGAAAAATATAGTGTTTCAAAATCGGAGTGAATAAACGGACTTTTTTCATCGCCTGATGTGTTGATGACAGGACCTAGGTTCTCCGGTTTACTCCATAATCCTGTTTGAAAATCTTTTCGTGTTACGTAAAGATCGACACCACCGTATCCTCCTAACCTGTCACTGGCAAAATAAAGTGTTCTACCATCAGATGCAATTGTTGGCTGTGAATCCCAGCGTTCTGGGTCGTTAATACCTTCCACTTTTTTAGCCTCTGTCCATTCTCCATTAATGTTATCAGAATAATAAATATCACAGTTTAACACATTCACTCCTTGTTTACAAACTGTAAAAAATATGTGTTTGTTATCGATTGACATGGTAGCTCCACCCTCACTTCCATTTTTATTAAAAGGATAAGGCATGCGTTTTCCCTTGTCGAACAAGCCAGTTGCCGGATTACGCTTACTGTAGCTAAACATTTCTATTTCATTATCTTCTGAAGCATATGCCCTGTCTTTGTTCACATACGGCACTCTCCGCGTATATAGCATTTGTTCATCATCTGCAGAAATGATCGGAAGGTATTCATCACCATCTGTTGAAACACCCGGTACCGGGCTTGGATCAAAGGGTACCTGGTGATTTAGGAGTTCACCATACAATTTGGCATATTTGATCATCTGTTTGGTTTGCGATAAATAGGCATCGTAATCCTTGCTAAATTTTTTATCGTCGTCGCTTTTAAAGTTTTGAAACAGTTTCAAATATTTCACCGCATCATCCCAACGGGAATCTTCGTAAGCAATAAAGCCTAAATAATAATACGGATCTGAATGATAATTAGGGCATAGCTCAATAACTTTTTTAAAATTTGCCTCAACGGGTTTAAAAGGAGCATCTTCATAAATCATGGTTTTAATGCGCTCTTCTGCGTAAGCAAAGTTGGCATCCACATAATCCGGTTCCAGTTCCATGGCTTCTTTTAAGAAAGCCATGCGTGCCTCCTTCTTATTTTTTTTATCAATTCCCTGCGTATAAGCTTTAATCGCTTTTTTATTTTCTATTTCTTGACAAGGCTTTTCATCCTGTGCAATAGCTACAATTCCAATAAATGAAAGAGCCAAACATGCAAAAATTTTAATTTTCATAATCGTATAGGGAATACTTACTGTAATTTTTTATCGGACTCCGCTTTTGCTTTCACTAAAATATCATCTGCTTTCTTATTGGCTTCATTCAGTATTTTTTGAACTTTTTTATCTACTTCCTTCTTAGCAGCCGGTGCTGCAGCTTTTGCGGCTACTTTTGCTAATGGATTTTTTGCGCTTTCAATTGTTTGATCAACAGCTGCATATCCTTCTGTTCTTGTTTTGTCAGCCAATGCTTTTGCTTCGGCTTTGATGCGGTCTGCTTTTTCTTGTGCCTCTTTCATAATTTTTTCAGCTTCTGCTCTGGCTTTTTCCTTAGCTGCATCCACACTTTTTGTTATTACTTCTTTTACTTGTTCTTTTGGTGTTTTGTCGCTACCCAACAGATCTGTTTTAACAGTTGGTTTGGTAATAGTACCGCCAAACAATGCTCCTATTTTAATTTTTTCTCCTAATTTTAAATCGGTGCCTGCTTTTTTATTGGCCTGGCTCAACAAGTTGTTAGCGGCATCATTTAATTGAGAACCTAATTCTGCCCGCGGTATCTCTAGTTTCCAGTTGTAATCAATTGTTTGATCAAAGCCAGTGGAACCTTTTACAAGTCCGGAGATGTTTCCGACTTTCACTGGCATTTCATCCAATTCCACTCTTCCATCTTTAAATTTGTAGCTGGCATTTATGTTTTCAAATGCCATCCGTTTGTATTTTTCTTGTTTTAGTGCATCTGCCAGTTTATTGATTGGTTCAAAACCTTCTACTACTACATTCTTTGTTTGTAGCTTACCTCCACCGGTAAGTGTTGGTAAGATCGGTTCCATATGCTCGTCTAAGGTGGTTACAAATTTTAACTGCGTTCCAAATTTCCCTTTTGCATATTTTCCAATTGGAGCTAATTTTTTAACTGTGTTAAATGTTTCAAATGTTTTAGTGATATCAAAATTGCTGATATCCACATCAAAATCGACTGTTGGCCTTTTTACATTTTGTGTGCTGTATGCGCCGGTAATAGCCATGGTTCCTTCCAATGCATTTACTTTGAAATTATCCAACGATACCTTGCTGTCCTTTACCCCAACTGCTCCGGAAATAGCGGTCATGATTAAATTGTCATAAATCAATTTACCGATGGTTGCGTTCAGTTTAACATCGAGGTTGGAAGGCACTTCAATAACCGTCATTGGTGTTTCTTCTTCCGGTTTCTTTGCTGCAGGTGTCGCTTCATCCTCTGTCATAAATTCGTTTAAGTCAATCACTGATGAGTTAAGTGTAAAGGCACCTTTCAGCAATTCATCTTTCAAAGCGTATTGCAGGAAATTTTCAATTTTCCCTTTCATGTCAAAATCGCTCTTTCCAACTTTTGCCTGCAACTGTGTTAATTCAACAAATTGAGGAGTAAAATCCAGGTATAATTTATTGATTGAAGTCGGATAATTCAGAGAAGCCGATTTGTAATTCATATCCAAAATGCTCAACTGGCCTTTTGCATTGAATTTCTCGTATTCTTTTTTATCGATAGAAGACATGCGTCCTTTCATACTGATATCTGCAGTAACCAAGCCCGATAACGCATCTCCTTTTTCAAGCGGAATAATATCTTTGATGGAAGTTAAATCAATTTTCGCTTTCACTTCTCCATCAATGTTGGCGTCAGAAACCGGTGTTGATACATGCATGCGTGCATTAACAGGGTTACCTCCTAGTTCTACATGAAACTTGTTTAAGTCAATGACAGTTGCATCAGGTTGTCCTGTTTTATTATCCACTTTTAAATCAACAAAAATATTGTTTGCAGATCTTGGTAGAGAAGGATATTTGAACATGGCGTCCTGAATTTTCAGGTTACAGCCAAAAGCAGGCATTTTTTTGTCGTTGTAAATTCCTTTTGCAAAACCATCCAGCGATAATTTTCCACTGGTTTTTACATCTTTAAAATCGGCTGTGTATACACCAGGGATTAAAGACAGGATGTTTTTGAATTCGGTTTGATTGGCTTTAAATTTTAAATCCATGTCCATGTCATCCTTAGGCATGGCAAAGTAACCATCTAACCCCAATGTCAATTCATTTAATGAAAATTCATTGTCTTTCATGATGAATTTGAACTGAGGCATATTTGCATTGATGGTAGCCTTTACGCGAGTCTTTACTTTATTCATATAGGCTACTCCACCATATTCCATATTCATCTTCGCAACTTCCAGCAAGGTTTCAATGTCAAATACATCTTCTGAAAAATCTCCTTTTAAGTTGTGATTCATTCCAATAAGCTCTGTTTTAAAACCAAGCGAAGCATCATCGTATAAAATATATCCTTCTTTTATTTCAAATTTTTTCAAGCCCATTTTAAATGGTTTGCTTTCGGAAGGAGTCTCTTTTGTAGTATCAGCGGATGGTTTAGTAATATCCCAGTTGGCTTTTCCATTCTTTAAAACCCTTGCCTGAATGCGGGGATGATCAAAAGAAATTTCGTTGATTTCATATTTATCACCTTTAATAACACTCATGAGGTTCAATCCTATGCTTATATTTTTTGAAGATAACAACGTATCTCCCTGGAATTCTCCAATATTGGCCACACTTACGTTATCAATGGAAAGTGAAAAATTGGGAAATGAACGAAACAAGGACAAATCAAAATCACCAAAGTCGACTTTTGCGTTTAGTTCCTTATTGGCAGTATCTTTTACAAATTGCACAATTTGCTTCTTAAACAAGAAAGGCGCTGAGATGATCAAAACAATGAGTACGAGCAAAGTAATACCCAACCATTTGAATATTCTTCCTACTAAACTTTTCTTTTTTGATGCGTCTGCCATAGTTTTTTTTTTATTGGTTAATAAATATGCTAAATCTGTGTAAATATTGTTTATTACCTGTACAAAATACAAAAATAATACAAAAGTAAGTATACCTAAATAACAAAAAAATAAACCGGGAGAAAGACGGGAAGAGAGATTTTATTAGTACAATCAGAACAACGTAAACAATAAAACCGCTAGCAAAATAGATTGCTGCCAGTACCCAAAGAAAAGAATCATTGTGTTCCAATAACAATGGTTATTCTTGCTTAATCACTTTCTTTTGTCCATCTGCAAAGTAAAGCGAATAAGACAAATTTAACCAATTACCGGAGTCTTTGGTAATATCATATAAGAAAAGTGATTTAGGTGGATGGACCATGGGATGAAAATAAATCGTATCTGTGTTGATTTGCATTAATTCGGCTCTTTCTATCATTTGCTGATCATAACCGCTTGCTTTGTTATACCATAAATCTGTTATCAGATCGTATCCGTTTCTTGTAAGCAAAAATGAAACAAGTATCACCGCTATGGCCACTCCAACTAGCCGTTTACTAATTGGTTTTACTAATTCGTATGCACTGTATGCATTAAAACACACCGTAAGGTTGATGAACCAAAATATCAGGAAAAAATAATACGCAACATTCATTGTGCGGTGTTGCCCCAGCATCCCCATCGCCCAATAAGAAGGAAATGCAGCAATAAAAATGACAAGGAATAATACTGAAATAGAAATGCCCGGTGATAAATAAAAAGAACGCGAAAAGAGGGAAAGCTGTGCTGATAGTTTTCTGTTTAAGAAAAAATAGCCTATGGAAAGCAACAGCAAAGGAATGGAGATTACCCACTTCAGAAAAAAACGGAGAGTTTGTGCAATAGAAAAAAGAAGCGATGAAACGAAACGATGATTACCGTTGGCGAAAGAAGCTCTCCCTTCATTCCCTGGAGCCCCATACATAATAGCAGCGCAAATAAGTGAAATACAAAACAAGTAGATAAATAATTTTTGATATTGTAATTTATTTTTACGGCTGATAAAGAACGATAGGCAGGCAAATCCAAGTAAAATAATCATATGGGTTTCATTGAATCCCATGCATACCATTAGCAACAAGGATAGAACAACTATATGGATTCGCTTACTTTTAAAAATAAATTTTCCAAGCGTAAATAATCGTAGTAAACCTAAATAAATAAGTGAAAGAATAGTTGCCAGCTGATAGGTAACCGCTCCTGTATACCAATAAATACCTTCAGAGATGATGGGCATTTGGTATAAATATAAAAGGGATAATAGTAAAACAAAGATCCAAGTTTCCAGCGTATCGATTTGTTTTTCAAAAAAAACATGAAGGAAAAAGCCGAAGGAAATAATCGTTGAAAGAATAATGAATACTGGTATAAGCTTATAGATGATAAGCGCATCATAAGCCATGGGATTGGAATACATGAGTATATTGGAGAAATATCTGCCGTTCCAGGTCTTATAATTCCGGATCAATAAGGCCACGAGATCATTGTGCTTTGCATCAAATGCATATACCAGATCATCGGCAACCGGGTTCGCATAGCGACTGATATAAATGTATGGAGTCACCAGAGCGATCAAAGAAAGAAGTAACAAGACTTTGTATTTCTTTGGATACTCCATTCTACTAATTTTTTCCTGCTCAGAAGTTTGTTTTGATAGAATCTATTTTCACTGTATTCGCCCGAAGTAAATGATCCACCAATACTAGAGCAGCCATTGCTTCTACAATCGGTACAGCTCTTGGCAACACACAAGGGTCGTGACGGCCCTTACCCATCATTTCCACCTCTTCTCCTTTTGCATTCACTGTCATTTGCTTCTGGATCAACGTAGCTACTGGCTTAAATGCCACTCTGAAATAAATATCTTCACCGTTGCTAATCCCTCCCTGAACTCCGCCTGAATGATTCGTTTTTACACTGATCTTATTATTCGGTGCTATAAACGTATCGTTGTGTTGGGAGCCCAATAATTTGGTGCCTTCAAAACCGCTTCCATATTCAAAACCTTTTACTGCATTAATGTTTAACATGGCTTTGCCCAGGTCGGCATGCAGTTTATCAAACACCGGTTCGCCTAATCCTATTGGTGTTCCTGTAATTACACAGGAGATGACACCACCAATGGTATCACCGGCTTTTCTGACTTGTTCAATTTTTTGAATCATTTCCTCGGCCATTTTCGCATCCGGGCAACGAACAATGTTTTCATCTATTCTGGTAAGATCCAGGTGCTGATAGTCTGCGTTTAATTTCAATTCACCCACCTGAGAAGTATATGCTGCGATTGAAATTCCATATTTTTTTAAAATAAGTTTAGCAATGGCTCCGGCTACAACCCTGCAAACCGTTTCACGTGCAGAGGAACGACCGCCTCCGCGATGATCCCGGATTCCATATTTTGCATCGTAAGTATAATCCGCATGAGATGGGCGATACACATCCTTATTGTGTTCGTAATCGGCAGATTTTTGATTTTCGTTTCGTACAATAAAACCAATAGAAGTACCGGTAGTTTTACCTTCGAAAATACCGGATAGAAATTCCACCTTGTCGCCTTCTTTTCGTTGTGTAACAATATGGGATTGTCCTGGTCTTCTCCTGTCCAGCTCCTGCTGAATAAAATCCAAATCAATCAATAAACCGGCGGGACAGCCATCAATGATGCCACCTAATGCAACTCCGTGTGATTCACCAAACGTAGTCAGTGAAAATAATTTTCCAAATGTATTACCAGCCATATGTTTTTTGCTAACAGGCAAATTTAACAATTATATAATTGATAATTTCGACCGTTAAAAATAAAATAGCATCCGAATTCCCCCGTAAATTAATATCTTCGGGGCATTAATATCGTGTTAATGAAAATCCTTATAAAAAATATAAAACAATTGGTTCAAACGGAGGAAACGATTCAATTGAAGGTTTCCGGTGCTGCTATGAAACATCTTCCCTGTATTGACAATGCCTGGCTTGCTATAGAAGATGATAAAATAGTTGGTTTTGGTGGCATGGATGAGTGGGAAGGAATTAATGATTGGAAAAACCTAACGGTGATTGATGCATCTGATAAACTGGTAATGCCTTGCTATTGCGATAGCCATACACATCTTGTTTATGCTGGTAGCCGGGAAACGGAGTTTGTGGATAGAATCAATGGGTTAACCTATGAACAAATTTTTGAGCGTGGTGGTGGGATTTTAAATTCTGCAAAAAAACTACAAGATGCCACCGAAGAGGAATTGTTACAAGGTGCACTACAACGCATTGATGAAGTGATTAAACAAGGAACGGGTGCCATTGAAATTAAAAGTGGTTATGGATTAAGCCTGGAAGCGGAGTTGAAAATCTTACGGGTGATTAAAAAATTAAAGGAAGTTGCTCCTATCCCTGTAAAAGCTACCTTTTTGGGCGCACATGCTATTCCGACTGCTTACAAAAATAACAAAGCTGGATACATTCAACTACTTATCAATGAATTGATGCCGGTTATTCAAAAAGAGCAATTAGCCGATTACTGCGATGTATTTTGTGAACAGAATTATTTTACTCCAGCGGAAACCATTGAAATTCTTACCGCCGCCAAAAAGCATGGAATGATCCCTAAAGTTCATGCGGAGCAATTGAGTAATTATGGTGGTGTTTTAGCAGGTGTAAAAACAGGCGCCATCAGTGTAGATCACCTGGAATATGTGAGTGAAAAAGAAATAGAAGCGTTGAAAAATTCCGTTACTATGCCCACACTGTTACCGGGTGCTGCATTTTTCCTAAGCCTGCCTTACCCACCGGCGCGTAAAATGCTGGATGCTGGCTTGTCAGTGGCAGTTGCCAGTGATTTTAATCCAGGCACAAGCCCAACCGGCAACATGAACCTAATGATTGCCTTATGTTGTATTCAATATAAAATGACTCCGGAAGAAGCAATTCATGCAGCAACCATTAATTCGGCTTATGCTATGGGACTGAGTGAAACACATGGGAGTATTGCGGTTGGAAAAAAAGCGAACATCTTCATCACAAAAGAAATACCCGGGTATGCATCCATTCCTTACTCCTTTGGAAGTAATTTAATTGAAACAATAATCATCAATGGAAAAGTTGTACATGAAGCACCTCATCGTATATAACAAAAAAAATCTCTCGAAGTATATTCGTATCCGGGCTGGTGAAACAAAGCTTGGAGAGTGTGTTCTCACAGTATTATCCAAAGATATAAAGACGGATTTAAAAGCCAGCAAAGCGAAATTTGTATTGATTGGCTTACCGGAAGATATAGGAGTACGTGCCAACTATGGACGTGGTGGAGCACATACAGCCTGGGAACCAGCCTTGACGAATTTATTAAATGTGCAAAGTAACTCTTTTTTGAAAGGAGACGAATTACTTGTTTTAGGACATGTTGATTTTGAAGATTTGCTAAAACGTGCGCAAAAACTGGATGCTAATTCTGATGCGGGTATTCAGCAGCTTCGCAATTTATGTGCTGACGTGGATAACCGTGTTACACCTGTTATCCAGTTAATTGTGGAAGCAGGAAAGATTCCACTTATTGTCGGTGGAGGTCATAACAATGCATACGGTAATATCAAAGGTGCTGCAATGGCGCTTGCCTCCAGAGGAAAAATAAAAAACAATTCCATCAATTGTATTAATTGCGATGCTCATAGCGATTTCAGGACATTAGAAGGCCGGCACAGTGGCAATGGGTTTAGTTATGCATTTGAGGAGAACTACCTCGACAAGTATGCAATTGTTGGTTTACATGAAAATTATAATTCAGGAACGGTATTGAAGGAACTAAAAAAACATTCCCAAAAAATTCAATACAGTTTGCTGGAAGATATTTTTATCCGGGAAAGTATCAGCTTTAAACAAGTTGTGTCCAAAGCCCTTTCCTTTGTCAACAGCAATTATTATGGAGTGGAGCTGGACATGGATGCAATTGAAAATATACCTTCCAGTGCAAAAACATCCAGTGGTATTAGTGCCAATGAAGCTAGAAAATTTGTGACTGAAGCTGCACAGCATAAAAAAGTAGCTTATCTTCATATTACAGAAGCTGCTCCTGTATTATCACATATTAAAACGGATAACAAAACCGGAAAGCTGATTGCCTATTTACTGACAGATTTTATGAAATCCTATTTAAAAATAAACAAGCTTAAATCGACCGACCAATGGCTCAATTAATTGAATGTGTTCCTAATTTCAGCGAAGGAAATGATTTAACGATCATTAAACAAATCACCGCAGCCATCGAATCCATAGATGGTGTGCGTGTTTTAAACGTGGATCCAGGTAGGGCTACGAATCGTACCGTCGTGACTTTTGTTGGGCCTCCTCAAGCCGTGGTGAATGCTGCTTTTTTAGCAATTAAAAAAGCCGCTGAATTAATTGATATGAGTAAGCATAAAGGAGAACATCCCCGAATGGGCGCCACGGATGTTTGTCCGCTTATCCCTATTTCCGACATCAGTATGGAGGAGACAGCAGCATTTGCGAAACAATTGGGGGAACGTGTGGGAAAAGAACTGGGAATACCAGTGTTTTTGTACGAAGCTGCTCAACCGAATAAACAAAGAAGTAACCTCTCCATTATCCGGGCAGGAGAATACGAAGGATTTTTTAAGAAAATAAAATTACCGGAATGGAAACCGGATCATGGTCCGGTGGAGCATTCTGTTCGCTCGGGCTCAACGGTAATCGGTGCCCGGGACTTTTTGATTGCTTACAATATTAACCTGAACACTACCTCTGTGAGACGGGCCAATGCTATTGCATTTGATGTTCGGGAGACAGGTCGTATAAAGCGGGAAGGTAACCCTATAAACGGAAAGATTGTGAAAGATGAGAAGGGTGCACCGGTTTATATTCCCGGCACTTTAAAATCGGTGAAAGCCATCGGTTGGTATATAAAGGAGTATGGTGTGGCCCAGATTTCCATGAATTTAACAAATATCCAGGTCACTCCGGTGCATGTTGCTTTTGATGAAGTCTGCAAAAAAGCAACGGAGCGAGGTATACGTGTAACGGGCTCCGAGCTGATCGGTTTGATTCCTCTAAAATGTATGCTGGATGCGGGGCGTTATTTCCTGGCAAAACAGCAACGATCAACAGGCGTATCGGATGCCGAGCTCATCAAGATTGCAATAAAATCGCTGGGACTGGACGATCTCGCTCCTTTCAAACCCGAAGAACGCATCATTGAATATTTATTGGAAGATAAGACTTCCAGCCCGTTGATACAATTGAGTCTTACTGAATTTGCCAACGAAACAGCCAGTGAAAGTCCTGCACCGGGAGGTGGATCAATTTCTGCCTACGTGGGCGCATTGGGTATTTCATTGGGTACGATGGTGGCTAACCTGTCTGCACACAAACCGGGATGGGACGAGCGTTGGAAAACCTTCTCTACCTGGGCAGAAAAAGGGCAAACCTATAAAAATCAGTTGCTTCGATTGGTAGATGAAGACACCATGGCTTTCAACAGAATTATGGCTGCATTTGGCTTACCGAAATCAACGGACGAAGAAAAAAAAGAGCGTACACAACGGATACAGGAGGCAACAACATATGCTACCCAGGTTCCGTTTGAAGTCATGCAGGTTTGTTATCGTTCCATGGAAGTGATGAAAGAAATGGCGGTGAGCGGAAACCCAAATTCTGTAACAGATGCAGGGGTTGGCGCATTGTGTTCCATGGCTGCAATTCAGGGGGCGTTTTTGAATGTAAAAATAAATGCGGGAGGATTAACAGATAATGCATTGGCCAGGAAACTAATTACCGAAGGCAACGTAATACTGGAGAAAGCGAAAGTATTGGAAAATGAAATACTTCAAATCGTGAATTCAAAAATTCCTACCAATGTCGATTCTAAAACAACTACATAAATACCTTCAGACGCATCTACTTTTCAGAAGGATATTTTATTCGTTTTTTTTTCGACTGATATTACTTGACTTAAAAAAAAATCAATCACTACTTTTGTTCTGGTTGATCTTTTTTGGAATCATAACGGATAACGTAGCAACCCGTTATGGTGTCTCTTACCTGTTTTTGGGTCCGGAATACATGGACAATATCAGTTTCCTTTCGTATTTTATAACCGGTTTTGCCTGCGGTGGATTTATCATGGCTTACAATATTTCCAGTTATGTAAAAAATGCCTTCCGTTTCCCTTTCTTAGCCACTTTAAAAAATCCCTTTTTAAAATATTGCTTAAACAACTTTACACTGCCGCTTAGTTTCCTGATACTTTACATTGCTAAAATCTTTTTCTTTTTAAAAGAAGAAGCAAATATGGGCATTTTGGAAATGTTTTGGATGATCTTTGCATTTATTCTGGGTATCTCTATTTTTCTTGTGCTTTCATTTATTTATTCCTATAAAACCAATAAAGACATTACCAAACTTTATGGAATTAGAAGTTCAGAATTTGAGGCGGTAAAAGTGCATACAAAAAAAATCATTAATGGGCAGCGCAATCCCAGCCTTATCAAGGAGTCGCGCGACTGGTATGTGGAAACCTATTTATTGACACCATTTAAATTACGACTGGTACGTTCGGTAAGACACTATAAAAAAGAAGTGCTAAGAGCAGTTATTAAACAAAATCACAATGCCGCATTTGTGTTTCAAATTACTTCTATCGTTACATTGTTGCTTTTAGGATTATTTTCACATATTGCTGCGTTTGAAATCCCTGCAGCTGCCAGTATTTTTTTATTGTTCACCATGTTCATCATGTTGTTCTGTTCTTTCTATACATGGCTCAGAGGCTGGTCAACAGTGGTATTTATTCTGTTTCTGGTATCGTTTAATTTTTTACACCGCGTTGTAACGCCCTCTTCACTTAACAAGGCGTATGGATTAAATTATGATACAACTTTTGCGGCTTACAATTACGATCAATTTAAAATAATTGATAAACAACATTATCTTTTGAATAATGATATCAATAAGACACTTGAAATTTTGAAAAAATGGAAAGAAAAAAATACAGATCCTGCATACCCTGATAAAAAACCAAAGCTCGTATTCATCAACACAAGTGGTGGTGGGCTTCGCTCGGCTCTGTGGACCTTTTATACCATGCAACGTATCGATAGTTTGACCCGTGGTCAATTCATGAAGAGCATACAGCTCATTACCGGCTCTTCCGGTGGAATGGTGGGTGCTTCTTACATTCGCGAACTTTATTCATTAAAACAAAAGAATAGTGCCGTCAATTATTACTCT
>DASRRA010000197.1:0-3213 GCA_035696085.1 Bacteroidia bacterium
GTTGCTGGTAGAGTCTGATTTGGATGCTACTTTTGATGGAATGCGTAATGTGTTGATCAGAACAAATTCAGTAAGTATGGATCCGCATATTGGGTTGGAAGCTTCTTACAACAACATTATTTTTTTAAGAGGAGGACTTGGAAATTACCAATCCTACACAGATGCTTCCCGCAGAAAAATTACAACCGTACAACCAAATATTGGAGTGGGTATTCACATTAAATCGTTCTATCTTGATTATGCTTTAACAGATATTGGTGATCAATCAGTTGCTTTGTATTCTCATGTTTTTTCTGTAAAATTGGAAATCAACAAAAAAGTTAAATGATTAAACGTTTACTTCTTTTTCTTTTTTTTTGTTGTGTTTTCATTACCGATATCAATGCTCAAACCTACGGTAATGAATGGATTAATTATTCCCAGAAATATTATAAAATAAAAGTTGCCAAAAACGGTATTTACCGGATTGACTCAACAACATTGGCATCAGCAGGGATTGCAATCAACAAGATTGATGTACGCAATCTTCAACTCTTCAACAAAGGAAAAGAAGTTCCACTATTTATATCCGGTAATGATGCAGTCTTGAATAAAAATGAATTCATTGAGTTTTATGCTACCAAAAATGATGGTGCATTGGATTCTCTACTTTATGAATACACTCCTCACATTCCCAATCCTTATTATAGTTTGGTAAATGATACGGCTGTATATTATCTGACCTGGAATAATTCGTTTAGCAATTACCGGATGGAGTTGGAAACAGATACTGCATTTGCCGGTTATGCAACCGTTCCTTATTACATGCAAACTGAAGTAAATGAATTTCACGCTACGTATTACAATGGACAAACAGATGAGGTAGGCGGAACGGACTCGCGTTATTTAGAATCAGAATCATATGGTAGTGGATCTATGTACGTAGGGCAGCAAATTACGCTTACAGCACCGGTTTCCCAACGCTACTTAAGCGGACCCGAAGCAACCATTACAACAGTTGCTGTTGGTGCCTCCAAAGATGAGCGGTTATTGAATAACCAACAAGCGGATCATCACCTGAACATAACATGCGCAAGCACACTTATAGCAGATACTTCTTTCATGGGCTATAAAACAATTTATTCTCAAAAAAATGTACCGACTTCTATCTTAACAGAAGGAACTACTTATGTTGTTTATAAAAGTATAGCGGATCCGGCTTTCACCTCCAATATTACCATGCTGACTTACCTTAGAATTGATTACCCGCATACATTTAACCTGGTTGATTTTAAAAAGAAATGCTGGATGCAAATTCCTGATCAGATTGGAGCAAAGTCACAATTGAATATGAGTAATTTTTCTTCGGCAGGCCCGGTTTGGTTGTATGATTTGACAAATGCAAAAAAAATTTTAACTGCCAAATCCGGAACAACTTGTCGTGCGCTTATTGCAAACAATGGTGCAGCAAAAGACTGCTTCCTAGTATCTGAAGACAGCATTATAAAAGTAAATACAATTCAACCGGTTTCTTCCAATGCCCAATTTACTGATTTTCTTACGTTGGCTACTGACTCTGCATTTGTAATTATTACGCACAAAATGTTAATGGTAGCTGCTAATAATTATAAAGATTACAGAAGCACAAACAAATATGGCGGACACCATCATGTTATTATAGCAGATATAGATGAATTGTATGATCAGTTTGCTTTTGGTATTGTGAAAAGTCCGATTTCTATCCGCAATTTTTGTGCGTTCCTTATCAAGCGTTACCCAACACCTCCTGAAAATTTATTTTTATTGGGTAAAGCGATTCACTTGAAAGATTTCAGACAAACACCATCTAATTATACGAAATGCCTTGTTCCAACTTATGGAAACCCGCCAAGTGATAATTTATTTACGATTGGACTGATACCATCTGCGTCTGAACGTTTAGTTCCTGCAATAGCAACAGGTAGATTAGCAGCAAAATCAACGAGAGATGTAGATGCTTATTTGAATAAAATTCAGCTTTTTGAAAATAAGGCTGATAATCCGCCGGCAGAATGGATGAAACAGGTTTTACATTTCGGAGGTGGGTTATCTGTATTTGAACAAAGCCAATTAAAGGATTATTTAAATTCCTATAAAAGAATTGTAGAAGATACATTGTTTGGCGGAAAAGTGAAAGATTTTTTCAAGACAAGTACAGCTCCTATTCAAATGAATACTTCGGATACATTAAAACAACTGATAAATAATGGTGTTGCATTAATGACATTTTTTGGTCATGCTTATGGATCTGGATTCGATCAAAGCATTGATGATATTAATACATATAACCCGTTACCAGGGCATTATCCGCTTTTGCTGGCGAACTCCTGTTATTCAGGGGATATACATGCACTTACATCCGGAAATGGAACTGAGCTGAGCTCAAGTGAAACTTTTGTACTGGCTTCCGAAAAAGGAACAATAGGCTATTTAGGTGGTGTAAGTTTAGGAGTTCCTTATGTGCTCAATACGTTCTCTAATAATTTTTACAATGAAATATCCATTCACAATTATGGAAAAAGTATTGGTAGCTCTGTAAAAAACACCATGCGAAATTTTCAAGCACAAGCATTGGCGGATTCATTGATGCGTCAGGAAATTTACGATATGACACTGCATGGCGATCCTTCTGTGAAACTTCCGGCTGAAGAAAATCCTGATTATAAAGTAACAAACAATAGTATTTTCTTCGATCAGAAATCTGCCGTCGATTCCTTTACGGTATATGTTGAAATAACAAATATTGGCCGGGCAATTAACGATACGATTTTTACAGAACTGACACGTACCTTCCCCGGCGGTGAAACACAAACCTATCTATTCAGACATACTGCACCGAAATTTAAAGACACCATTTCATTTAAATTATGGAATGATTATTCAAAAGGTATTGGATTGAATAAGTTCAATGTCTTCACCGATTCATACAATACCATCAAAGAAGATAATGAAACAAATAATGCAACAAATCCAGGGGCAAGTATTATTATCAACGGTGGAAGTATAGCGCCTATTTATCCGTACAATTTTGCAATCGTTCCTACGGACTCGATCACATTGAAGGCATCTACTGCCAATGCACTGGCTGATACAAAGAATTACATTTTTCAAATTGATACAATTGATACATTTAATAGTCCTGTTTTACTGACGAACGTCATAAATGCAAGTGGTGGCGTGTTAACTTGGAAACTT
>DASRRA010000198.1:0-5640 GCA_035696085.1 Bacteroidia bacterium
AGTATTCTTTCAATACGAACAAACTGGATACATAAAACGGAATACAAGGAATTTTTAAACGCACAAGAGAGCCGAAGTTGGAAGTCGCTATACCCACGGAGAACGCAAAAAACAACGAAAACAGGACGGAAAATAACAGCAAGGGGTTTTTCGTTATTAATATAAAAAAGTTGACGATCTTCAATTTGATTATCAGAAACAATGTCAGGAAAAGAATATAGGTGTTTTCCAGAGCAGACATGAGCATTACAAAGTTTCTTACATCCCATAAAAAAGGGCGGAACAGAGTTGCAATAATAGCCAAGTGGGCTTTACTCAACATGCTTAGCGGGTCCGCATTAAATTCACCTATATCAAAGCTATTTCCTCCGTAATATTCCTGCTTCTGATCAATGTTCACAATTACCGCTCTCTCCATTACCTTATCCAAGGAATAAATACCCAATACATCTGTCATTTGCGACAATAAAAAGAAGCCGCCTCCCACTCCCAACAGAAGGAAAATAGGAGCTACAATTACTCTAATGATACTACTACGTATGGTGGCGAGTCTTTCATTTGATAACCAGATTAAGGATCCTGGTAACAAGGCAAAAAAGATATATGGTTTAATAGAAACCAAAAGATAAGAGCTGATTAAAATAAAACAAGCTCTTTTAAATGTGTAATTCTTTTTGATAAAAAAATGGTAAAAATGATAGGTATACCAACCTACTGCAGATAAGGTTATGGAATCCTTTAACAGGCCAGAGCCCCAAAAAACCACGGACGGAATAAATAAAAATGCAATAGCAAATTGTTTTTCTAAGTTTGGGAAGTGTTCATTAAATAATAAAAACAACCGCCAGATTCCTGTATAACATAGCCAGGAAAGCAACATCGTCATCACAACAAAACTTTGAAAGGAAACAAAAGCAATGGGCACAAAAAATCTCGAAACAAAAAATGCAGCTTTGTCTCCCCAATACATTGGTAGTCCGGTTGTTGAATCGAATGATGCCCAATTTTCAATTGTGTTATGTCCCGAAAGGATATCAAAAAAAACGCCCGGGTCCTTGAAAATCATATTCGACAAAGCTTTGGCGCTTAGGTAGTAATTTACTGTATCTCCCCCTGTGTAATAAAACTGATATACCAAACAAACACCAACACCACCGGCAACCTTAACCAACAGGCCTCTTCGGTACCATTTATAAAGACCATTCTTATGAATGTTTTTGTTCTGAATATATCCGGCAGCAAAGTGGATGATGAAGAAATAAAGCAAACTTAACAGTAAATCATATATTGTAAGAACCATTAATAAGCTATTTTGGTTGGATTTTCACAAAAATAGCACATTGTTTTAATTTATTATAGTAAACTTGCAATATTTAACAGGCCTATGAAACTACTTTACATTTCATATGATGGAATGACGGATCCTTTGGGGCAATCCCAGGTAATTCCTTATCTGATTGGGCTTTCAACAAAAAATAAAATTACTATTATTAGTTGTGAGAAGACGGAGCGGTACGAGCAGCAAAAAGATTTCATCCAATCATTGCTTAACAAACACCACATTCATTGGATACCTGTGCCTTATTCCAAACTACCATCTGTATTTTCAAAACAATGGAATATTGCACGTATTAAAAATAAAGCAGTTACCTTCTGTAAAAAAGAACATCCGGAGGCTGTTCACTGCAGGAGTTACATGGCAGGGCTGGTGGGCTTGTTTTTGAAAGAAAAGTTTAATCTGAAATTTATTTTTGATATGCGGGGCTTTTGGGCTGATGAACGCATTGATGGAAATATCTGGTCAAAGGCAAACTTTATTCACAAGCGGTTATATACTTATTTTAAGAAAAAGGAAATTGAATTTTTAAAAAATGCGGATTATACAATTTCATTGACACAAAATGCAAAAGAAGAAATATTATCCTGGCCACAATTAAAAGGGCTAACCATACCCATTCAGGTTATTCCTTGCTGTGCCGACCTTGAGCATTTTTCATTAAAAAAAATACAAGCCGCAGATCAACACCAATTGAAATCAACACTAGGTATTACCGATCAGGACTTTGTTATTAGCTATCTGGGATCTATAGGCACCTGGTACCTGCTGGATGAAATGCTTGATTTTTTTTCATGTTTACAGCAGCGCATGTCGAATGCAAAATTTCTTTTTATTACCCCTGATAACAAAAATCATATCCTGGAAAGAGCAAAACTAAAACAGATAAATCCACAACACATCATCATACAGGCTGCTTCGCGAAAACAAGTACCACTTTACCTCAGCCTTTCAACCATTTCTATTTATTTTATTAAACCTTCTTATTCAAAAAAAGCCTCTTCTCCAACAAAAACAGCAGAAATACTAGCTTTAGGAATTCCTATTATTACCAACACGGGAATAGGAGATAGTACGGAAATATTGGAAAAATCAGGAACAGGTTTATTAATTTCAGCTTTTAATCCCAACAATTACAACCAGATTATCAATCAATTTTCTTTACTTTTGTCAATCGATAAACAAAAAATGATTGATGTTTCGGAAAAATACTTCTCTTTAGAAAAGGGGGTTGAATTATATCAATCGGTTTACAGTTCCATTAACAATATAAAACATTAACAGTTCGGTTAACATGAAGGATACGATTATAGTAACAGGGGGCGCGGGGTATATTGGCTCACACACAATTATTGAATTACTTGAAAACACTGACTTGAATGTTGTTTCCGTGGATAACTTCTCCAACTCTACAGCAGATGCATTGGAGCGAATAAAAAATGTAACCGGCAAAACAGTTAAAAACTATAATGTCGATTTATGTGATTTGGAGAAAACAGAAACTATTTTTAAATCAGAAAAAAATATCAAAGGGATTATTCATTTTGCGGCTTTTAAATCTGTTCCGGAGTCAGTTGAAAACCCTCGTAAATACTATCACAATAACATCAATTCACTTTTAAATCTACTTGACCTTTCTTTAAAATATAACGTACCTAATTTCATCTTTTCATCTTCCTGTTCCGTGTATGGAAACATTAGCGAACTGCCGGTGAAAGAAACAACTCCAATTGGAAAAGCTGAATCTCCTTATGCTTACACCAAACAAATTGGCGAAGAACTGTTGAAAGATTATGCGCATGCTTATTCCAGATTAAAAATTATTGCATTGCGTTATTTCAATCCAGTTGGCGCACATACATCAGGATTAATTGGAGAATCCCCTATCAACAAGCATAGCAATTTACTTCCTATCATTACACAAACAGCTATTGGAAAAATAAAAGAAATGACTGTTTTTGGAAAAGATTATGACACACGAGATGGTAGCTGCATAAGAGATTACATTCATGTTTCAGATATTGCAACTGCCCATGTGAAAGCTTTTGAATTATTAGAAAAGGAAAAGAATTCAGCCAATTTCAAAGTATTTAACTTAGGAACTGGAAATGGTGTAAGTGTGTTAGAAGCCATTCACTCATTTGAAAAAATATCCGGAAAAAAATTGAATTACAAAATTGGCGAAAAACGTCCTGGTGATGTAGGCGCCATTTATTCCGATACAACTTTATCGGCAAAAGAATTACATTGGAAACCAAAATTTTCCCTGGATGAAATGATAGAAAGCGCCTGGAAATGGGAGTTAAACCTCTTGCAAGTATCCACCGACGAACCAAATAAATGCACTTAATTCTGCAAAAATTCTCATTTTTTCATAACTTTACAACACGAATAGGAAATAAGGAAATTTATGCAAGAGCAACCTGTTATTGATGTTGAAGCTGAAAAAAAGGAAATCTTAAAACGATATCGAGCCCTATTACGAGCATGTAGAAGAACACTTGAAAAAGGCGACAAATTGCTTATTCGTAAAGCATTTGATATTGCTTTGGAGGCGCACAAAAACATGCGCCGGAAATCCGGAGAACCTTATATTTACCACCCAATAGCTGTTGCACACATTTGTGCTGAGGAAATTGGTTTAGGAACCACCTCAGTTGTATGTGCACTCTTACATGATGTTGTAGAGGATACAGACCTTACACTGGAAGATATCCGCCGGTTATTCGGTGAGAAAGAAGCCAAAATCATTGATGGCTTAACCAAAATTTCCGGTGTGTTTGACCAGGGCTCTTCCTTACAGGCAGAGAATTTCAGAAAAATGTTGCTTACCCTTTCCGATGATGTAAGGGTAATTCTTATCAAACTGGCCGATCGTCTGCACAACATGCGTACACTCGACAGTATGCAACGCGATAAGCAATTAAAAATCGCTTCAGAAACATTATACCTATACGCCCCGCTGGCGCATCGTTTAGGGCTAAATGCCATTAAAACAGAAATGGAAGATTTGGGCTTGAAGTATACGGAGCCCAACATCTTTTTTAATATTCAACAACGATTAAAAGACACAGAGCCTGAACGAAAAAAATTCATCTCCAAGTTTATTATCCCGATTAAAGAAATCTTAGAAGAGCAAGGCCTGCAAGCAAAAATCATAGGCCGGCCTAAATCTATTTTTTCTATTCACAATAAGATTAAACACAAAGGTGTACCCTTTGAAGAAATCTACGATATCTTCGCAATCCGCATCATCATTGACACGCCGATGGAACGGGAAAAAGCTGATTGCTGGAGAGTTTATTCCATTGTTACTGACTTTTATCACCCAAGCCCGGATCGTTTGCGTGACTGGATATCCACACCCAAAGCTAATGGTTATGAGAGTTTGCATACAACCGTAATGGGCCCGGAAGGGAAATGGGTAGAAGTTCAAATCCGTACGGAGCGTATGGATGAGCTTGCTGAGAAAGGATATGCCGCTCACTGGAAATATAAAGACAGCGCCAATGAAACACAGTTGGATGACTGGATCCGGAAAATCCGCGAGATCCTGGAAAGCCCTGAAGAGAATGCATTGGAGTTCCTTGATGATTTTAAGTTAAATCTTTTTGCAGAAGAAATTTTCGCATTTACTCCGAAAGGGGAAATGAAAACGCTTCCAGTTAATGCCACAGCCCTGGATTTTGCGTTTGAAATACATACACAAGTTGGTGAGAAATGTATTGGCGCCAAAGTAAATCACAAACTGGTACCACTTAGTTATAAATTAAAAAGCGGAGATCAGATTGAAGTGCTCACTTCCAACAAACAAACTCCAAAAGAGGACTGGCTGGGTTATGTGGTAACTGCAAGAGCAAAAGCAAAAATTAAATTAGCATTAAAAGAAGAAAAAAGAAAGATTGCAGAAGAAGGCCGCGAAATGCTTCAGCGTAAATTCAATCACCTGAAGATTGATTTCACCATTCAAAATATTAATGATTTAGCAACCTACTTTAAGTTACCAAGTAGCCAGGAGCTATTTTACAGGGTTGCCGTTGGAAATATAAACATCAAGCATTTAAAGGATTTTCACCAGGATCATGGCAAGCTCATGCATAAATCAGGAAGTATTAAAAAGCATGATAATTCCCAATCGCTTGAGCAGCTTGTGGAAGCAGCCCGTGGTAAATCAGACATGCTGGTAATCGGTGAAAACCTTCAAAAAATAGATTATAAGCTTTCCCCTTGTTGTACGCCTATTCCTGGTGATGACGTATTTGGATTTATTACTATTAATGAGGGGATTAAAATTCACCGCGTCA
>DASRRA010000199.1:0-15046 GCA_035696085.1 Bacteroidia bacterium
GATTACCGGGAATTGGTTAAATTGAAAAACACGTACGTAGATACCTTACCTTTATTAATTAACCCACGTACCAATCGCATTCATACATCTTACAACCAGGTAGTGGCCGTTACCGGAAGATTGAGTTCGGATAATCCCAACTTACAAAATATTCCGATTAGAACGGTACGCGGAAAAGAAATCCGTAAAGCATTTGTTGCCAGAAACGATCAGTATACCTTACTTTCAGCCGATTATTCACAAATTGAATTACGCATCATTGCGGAGTTAAGCAAGGATCAGGGAATGATAGAAGCGTTTCAGACCGGTCAGGATATTCATCAGACAACGGCTTCAAAAGTATACAACGTTCCCTTAGAAGAAGTAACCGATGATATGCGCCGGAATGCGAAAATGGTGAACTTTGGAATTATCTACGGGATATCAGCCTTTGGTTTATCAGAGCGATTGAACATTCCAAGAAAAGAAGCAGCAGCCATTATTGAAAATTATTTTGCAAAATATCCACGCATCAAAGCATACATGGATGAAAGTATTGATATTGCAAGAGAAAAAGGATATGTGGAAACCATCAAAGGTCGCAGACGTTACCTGCGGGATATCAATTCAAGTAATCATACAGTAAGAGGATTTGCAGAAAGAAATGCGATCAATGCGCCTATACAGGGAAGTGCAGCAGATATGATTAAGATTGCGATGATCAATATTCATAAAGATTTTAAAGAGAAAAACCTGAAATCAAAAATGTTGTTACAGGTGCATGATGAGTTAGTGTTTGATGTATTTAAAGAAGAGCTGGACATTGTGAAGCCGATTATTGAAAACCGGATGAAAAATGCCATGACCACCTTAAGTGTGCCAATGGAAGTAGGGATGGGAACCGGAAATAATTGGTTGGATGCACACTAATTAGATGGTTCAATCGTTAAAACCAAAAAAAAATTAAATGAAATCTAACGCTATTTTTTCCCTGGTATTCTCCATTTTATTAATCACCAGTGTATCTTGCCTGGCGCAGGATACACTTGTAAAAAAGGATGGGCAGCTACTGATCGGGAAAGTGCTGGAAGTATCGCCAACGGAAGTAAAATATAAGAAAGCCGATTTTCCTGACGGACCAACCTATACCGAAATCAAGGCTACTCTGGAGCGAATAAAATATCGTGGAGGCCAGGTGGACGTATTCCCGGAAGTGAAATCTCTAAAAGCGGAAAGCAAACCGGAAGATGACTATAGGCAACAACCCACAAAAAAACGAGAGGACGATTACAGAAGTGCTGAAAATTCCAAGATCGTTAAATTGGGTGGTTACTATAAACAAGGTGACAATTTTTACAGAGAAAGACAAGTACAAAAAATACTTTTAAAAGTAAACGACCCGGAGATAAACTACAGAATTAAAAAAGCAAGAATAGAGAATGGGCTTCGATATATAGGGTTTGCTGCAATACCAGTATTTGCGGGATCATTAATGATGGCCAGCTTAGCTTCATCATCAACAAAAGCCTATCCAAATAGCAGAGAACCATTAAATATATTTGTAGGAGGAACTGTTGTTTCCGGAATTTTACTTGGTACGTCTATTTATCTTAATATCGATCGAAAAGTGAATAACGCAAAAGCGGTACACATATATAATGAACATTTTGCAAAATAATCGACAGATAACCTTTAACTATTCTCAATTTTCAAAATTAGTTTTTTAAAAGCATCATCAATGTTTTTAAAATACCGGTAGCGTTGTTTTTCAGCAACACCACTAATCAAATTGGGACAGCATTACTCACTGTTGTTATTGATAAAAGAATCAAATGATAATTTGAAATGCTTGCACAAAACGGTAATCTCTTCAATACTTAAGGCACTCTCTCCTCTTATGCGACGATAAGCACTATCACTACTAATTTTTAAAAGATCAGAAAGCTCATCTACGAGTGAAATATTGGAAGGTAAACTGTTTTTTATGAGCTGAATAAATGCAATTTGCGCCAGGTCCTCTGATTTTTTCTTCATGATTATCTACGATTAATGATCAGCGGGGATGTTTATTATTTGTAAATATCACGAAAGATAAGCGAACAATTTGCAAAAAAACGCAACTATTTAACTAACGGTCGTTTCTGACAAGATTTATTACGTTTTATAAAAAATTACTGACTAGGTTTCTTTTTCCGTAAACGTATTTTCTTTTTTTTTGGTTTGGGAATTTCAATTTTCTCTTCTACACGCATGCCTTCAAATTCAATGTATTTAACAAATTCAGCGCGAGCAGCAGGTTTGGTTTTGCTTTTATAACGTCGTCCATACCAAATCATAAAACCAGTTATCGGCAACGAAGCACAAATTAGTGAAGCGAAAAAAGCCAGAAATTTTCCCGGTAATCCCAATACAGCGCCAACATGAATGTCATAATTCATGCGTCGTATTTTATCCGGAGTGGATAGTTTACTATCAAACCTTCCATACGGATGTTTTACCTGAACTTCTTTTAAGGTGTATTGATCATAATAACGATTGTCAGATTTCCAATACGTCTTTCCATCTGTATTGGTAGTAATACGCAGCGCATCGTGTTTGTCATGTGGGAAATCAACTTCAATAGATTCAACACCCGAATTAGCTTGTTTTGTTTTTGTCCAAATGAAATCCATATTGGCTTTAAAGTTTCCATTTTCTTTGGTTGTGTCCGATGCAGCTGGGCTCCATTCAACCAAAGCTTTACCACCGGAAGTAACCCAGTAAAAAGATTTGGAGAACCATTCAAATCCCCATACGAGCCCTGTAATAGCAATAAAAGTAAGCACCCAGGAAGAGTAAAAGCCTAAGACATTATGCAAGTCGTAATTTTTTCTGCGCCATTTGGCATCCCATTTAATACGGAATCGTTGTTTGGCTGCGGCTTTATTTTTGGGCCACCACAAAACAATTCCGGTAATGATCATCACTACAAAAATGAGCGTAGCAATGGCTACTACCGGCTTTCCAATTTCGTGTGGAAGCCAGAGGTAAAAATGCCCGTCCAATATAAACCGAAAAAAATCAGCATTCATATCCTTTACCTGTAACACTTTTCCAGTGTATGGATTTAAATACACCAGGAAATAATAATCGGGGTTATTCCCGTAAAAACCGGCCACGGCAGCCTGGTTTGTTTTACCGTAACGGATACTATGGATTTTTTTTCCAGGTAGCGTTTTAGTGGCAACATCTTTTAATTGACTGGGCGGTAAATAAGATTGCGGCTGTTCTTCTACAAAACGATACGATTGTGTAAGGTTTTGAATCTCATTCTGGAAAGCATAAATACAACCGGTTAATGAAACGATAATAATAACGAACCCTATAATTAACCCTATAATAAGGTGTATTTTATTAATTAGATTTCTCAACACGCAACTCTTTGAAATTAGATGCTACAAAAGAACAACTTATATCCATCTGAGGCAATACCGCGGTTGGGGTATATTTGGGGGTATTAAATAGCTAATAAACGTTAAGAGGCAACTTTTTTTGATGGTATTCGTACTATCTTTTACGATAGTATTACTATTATTTCTATTTTTGTATTTATAAATCGAAACTTTGAAAACAGTCATCACATATTTATTTATCCTGCTTTTCGCATTTACCTTTACATATAAAACGGTAAAGTACTTAATCAAAGCGAGTGGGGAAGTAGCATTTGTGAGTGATATTGATTGTGAGAATGAAAAAGAAGATGCATTAGAAAAAGAAATAATCGATCCATTTTATAATAATACATTTTTTCAGAACGACAAACTAATCCTTGCTGAAGAAATTCAGCCTTTAAAAGAATTGGTTGTCAATTTTAATTCCGAACACCATCGGAATCCTGTTTATTCCCCTCCGGAACTCCTTTCCTAAATTTTAATTACCCTTACAAAAATTAATCATTATCGAGTTTAATGTATGTACGTCATTCCATCTGGAATGGACGCGTCGCAATTATTATTTATCTATGAATGCCAAAGAAAAAAAAATAAAAGCATTTAGTCTGAATTATTGGAAACAGGATGCATTATCCGGTATAGTTGTATTTTTAGTAGCCTTGCCCTTGTGTTTAGGGATTGCGTTTGCTTCCGGAGCACCATTGTTTTCAGGTATCATTGCAGGTATTGTTGGAGGTACTGTTGTGGCTGCCATTAGCGGCTCAGCACTTAGTGTAAGCGGACCTGCAGCCGGTTTAACAGCAATCGTCATTAATTCCATCACACAAATGGGAACCTACCAGGCATTTTTGCTTGCTGTTGTTTTAGCAGGAGTCATCCAGGTAACGCTCGGTTATTTAAAAGCCGGCATTATCGGACACTATTTTCCATCAAGCGTTATAAAAGGAATGTTAGCAGCAATCGGGCTGACACTCATCTTTAAACAAATTCCGCATGCATTGGGATATGATAAAGATGCTGAAGGTGACTTCTTCTTTTTCCAGATGGATGGTGAGAATACATTTAGCACCATTATGAACGCGCTCAATCGTCCTACATTGGGAGCTGTTATTATCAGCGGTATTTCTTTGTTCATCCTGATTATGTGGGAGCGTCCGTTTTTAAGAAAATTCGCTTTCTTTAAAACAATTCCCGGAGCTTTATTGGTTGTCATTATTGGCGCGGTGCTGAACGCGATGTTTGGTCCGGATTTAGTTTTGTCAAACGGGCATTTGGTAAAATTACCTGTAGCAGAAACGGCAAAGGATTTTATAAACCAGTTTACGCTGCCGGATTTTTCAGCGTTTAGTAATCCTAAATTATACATCGTAGCCATTACAATTGCAATTGTTGCAAGCATAGAATCTTTATTAAGTGTAGAGGCTACCGATAAATTGGATCCTGAAAAAAGAAATACACCAACCAATCGTGAATTAAAAGCACAGGGCTTTGGAAATATCGTTTCTGGCTTGATTGGAGGATTGCCGGTAACAGCAGTAATTGTAAGAAGCTCTGCCAATATAAACTCAGGAGCGAAAACAAAATTATCTGCTATTATTCACGGATTTCTTTTGCTCATCAGTGTAATCTTATTTGCCAGGATTATGAATACAATACCATTGGCCTGTTTGGCAGCCGTATTATTAACAGTAGGTTATAAACTGGCGAAAGTATCTTTATTTAAATCCATGTTTAAATTGGGTTGGGATCAGTTTTTACCATTTGTTGTTACAGTGGTTGCTATTTTATTTTCTGACCTCTTAAAAGGAATTGCAATTGGTATGGCTGTTTCCATTTTCTTCATCTTGCGCAACAATTACAAACGCCCTTATTTTTTTGTAAGAAGTGAGCATCAGGACGGAGATATTATCACCATTGAGCTAGCCGAAGATGTAACCTTCATCAACAAAGGTAGCATTACGTTAACGCTGTATCATCTGCCGGAAAATTCCAAAGTCATTATTGATGGACGAAAATCTAAAAATATTGACCTGGATGTATTGGAGATCATTCATACATTCAATGAAACCGCACATTTAAAAAATATAGATGTGCAACTTATTCAAATCCCTTCTTTCAAAGGAGTAAAGGGACATTAATTAATCATTTAAACGTAGAAATCATGTTAGCAACGTATAATCAATTATTTCACAATAATAAAAAATGGGTTCAGGAAAAATTAATGCAGGATCCTGAATATTTTATCAAACTTGGGAAAGGACAATCACCGGATTACTTATGGATAGGCTGTTCTGATAGTCGCGTACCTGCCAATGAAATTACCGGAACACAACCGGGAGAAATGTTTGTACACCGCAATATTGCAAATATGGTGGTACACAGTGATATGAATTTATTAAGTGTATTATCCTATGCGGTAGAAGTATTAAAAGTAAAACACATTATTGTATGTGGCCATTATGGTTGCGGAGGAGTTATTGCAGCGATGGGAAACAAACAATATGGTTTGATCGACAATTGGCTTCGTCACATAAAAGATGTGTATCGTTTGCATCAAAATGAACTCGATGCAATCACTGATCCTGCAGAACGAGCAAAAAGATTTGTTGAAGTAAATGTAATTGAACAAGTTGCTGATTTATGTAAAACAACTATCGTTCAAAATGCCTGGAAAAAGAAACAACCACTGGCGGTTCATGGATGGGTATATGATATTAATGATGGGCTTTTAAAAGATTTGAAAGTAAGTGTTTTGAACAACGAAGAATTACATGCAGTTTATCAGTTTGAAACGCAATAAATATGTATCTTCATTGCAAATTTTGAAACTATGGAAAAGAGTTATCTCCGCTTAATAGAAGGCAATAAAAAATGGGCTCAAGAAAAATTAAAACAAGACCCCAACTTTTTTAAAGGATTAGTAATGGGTCAAAACCCTGAATATTTATGGATAGGTTGTTCAGACAGCAGGGTTCCGGCCAATGAAATTACAAATACAAAATCAGGAGAAATATTCGTGCACCGCAACATCGCAAATGTTGTGGTGCATACGGATATGAATTTATTGAGTGTGTTGTATTATGCCGTAGAAGTGTTACGTGTAAAACATGTGATTGTGTGCGGGCATTATGGCTGCGGGGGAGTAATTGCATCAATGAGCAACAAGGACAATGGTTTTGTAAACAATTGGTTGAGAAATATAAAAGAGGTGTATCAAAAACATTCCAAAGAATTGTTAGCTATTACAGATGTAAAGGCACGCGAAAACAGGTTGGTGGAATTAAATGTTATTGAACAGGTTCGTAATTTAGGAAAAACAAGAATTGTTCAGCAAGCCTGGAAACGCGGCGAATTGCAAGTGCATGGCTGGGTATATGGTTTTGAAGATGGACTGATTAAGGATTTGGAAGTAATGATGGATGAAATAAGCGATTTAGAACCAATATTCAGGTACGAGTTGTAGTGACATGGCTGTTTCCATTTTAGTTAAACAAACATCAAATTTATATTTACGCAATCCGGAAGAATCGGAATTGGGAAGGAAAATTATTTCGGAAAGTATAAACCTGATTGTGAAATTGGGGTTTGAAGAGTTTACATTTAAAAAGTTAGCGGCCAATATTAAATCTACAGAAGCTTCTATTTATCGATATTTTGAGAATAAGCACAAGTTATTGACCTACCTTATTTCCTGGTATTGGGCCTGGCTGGAATACCAGATCGATTACAAAACGAACAACATCGCTGATCCAATAAAAAAGATAAAAATCATCATTAAAATTATTGCGGAGTCGTCGAGTAAAGATGATCCCAACAGTCCGCATATAGATGAAAGCCTGCTTCATAAAATTGTAGTAGCGGAATCGGCCAAGGCGTATCTTACCAAAAATGTGGATCATGAAAATAAAGCGGGGTTGTTTGCCAATTATCAATCTTTGTGTACCTGCATTTCATCTATCATAAAAGAAATCAATCCGAAGTTTCCGTATCCACTGGCGATGGCCAGTAACCTAATTGAAACGGCGCATGAGCAAATTTTTTTCTCCCAGCATTTGCCCGGTTTATCAGATGTTCCCACTCCTAAAAATGATTACACGCAGATTTCAGCATTTTTGGAATTGATTTTCTTTTCGACGGTAAAGAAAGGATAATTACTGAGAGAATGCATATTTTCTTATTAATTCCTCCCGGTAGATATTGTTATCGCTTTCAATAAATTTTCCATTCTTATCAAACACTAAAATTTGAGGAAAGCCATTGTTCCATACCTTGGATGGGTCCATTTGACCGCTGAAATAATAAATGTCTTTATAGGGATCCGGGTTTTTCCGGGTTTTGTCCACGTCACTGCTCACAATAATTAAATTTACCGAATTTGATTGCAGCACTTGGTTAATGACCGGCTTTAGCTTTTCGCAAGGCGGGCAATAAAGTGTTGTATAATAGATAATGGTAGGTTTGCCATTTGAGAAATTTAATTGAGCCGAATCCAGTTCGATGTTGTTGGCATCTCTGAACAAGCCTCCCAATTGTTTAATAGATGAAAGGTAATTAATAAAATTATATTCCTTTGCTTCTTCTGGTGTATTGGTAAGCTCAATGGTTAATTTATTCAAAGAGAGATCGGATATTTTATAGGTACGTTTTTCAAGTAAAATAAATTTCAACTTCTTTGCGTAAATGGAATTGATTTTATCAGCACAGGAATATAAACTTGAATTTTTAGATTTTAACTCGGAGATTGAGACAACATCCCTCTGATCTAACGTATCATTCTTATTACTATCAAACACACCTATGATAAATTTTTTATCTCCACTGCTGAACAAGGCAGACTTTCCATAAATTGTCTTTGAAAAATTATTGGCAAATATCAACGGATTAATTATAGAATCGTCTATTGTTAGATTGATAACAGCTGAATAACCAACCAAACATTTAAAAATAAAAAATAGAAGAATTGCTTTTTTCATAAAGCAATAAATGTAAGCATATTCCTCTAAATATCATTTTCTTCCTGTTGCAATGGCAGTTTGATTACAAATGTGGCTCCTTTGCCTGGGTTACTGTTGGCAGTGATTGTACCTCCATGTCGTTCGACTATTTTTTTGCACAAAGATAATCCAAGGCCGGTACCTTCATATTTATCTTTGGAATTAAGTCGGGTGAAGGTTTCGAATATTTTATCTGCCTGATAGGATTCAAAACCAACTCCATTATCCTTTACAGCGATATGTGCAGTGTTTTTTTTATTCCCTTTTTCTATTTCTGAAGTAATCGTTATGTGCGGAGGTACATCTGTTTTTGCAAATTTAATAGAGTTGTTAATGAGGTTGTAGAAAAGTTGATAGAGTAATACAGGAGCGCCTTCTAAGGTAGGAAGTTGATGATATTGAATTTTACCATCTGTTCGTTGGAGTGCAATTTCCAGATCCGTTTCAATATTTTTTATCACCTCATTTAAATTAACCAATTCAGGTTTTTGTCTGTCTGCATTTATTTTCGAATAGGTCAATACCCCATCTATCATGGTATACATTCGATCAGAGGCTACGTGAATTCTCTCAATAAAACGTTTGGACAGATCGTCCAGTTTACCATCGAGATGTTCCTCCAATCTATTGATAAATGTTTTGATTTTCCGTACTGGTTCTTTCAAATCATGAGAAGCAACATGTGCAAATTGTTGTAAATCTTCATTGGAGCGTTGTAATTCTTTCGTACGGTTATCAACTTGTTCCTCTAGTGTTTCTGATAAGATTTTGTATTTGATCTCACTGTTTTTTAAGGCATGCTCCGCTTTTTTTCGTTCTGTTACATCGCTGGCAGCACCAAACCATTCCCTGATCTTTCCATGCTCATCAAGAATAGGAACTGCTCTGGAAAAAGTCCAACCCAGGTTACCTTCCGCATCTAAAACCTGGTGAACCAACTCAAATGTGCTTTTATTCGCAATCGCTTTTTCCACTGCTTTTGATACACGTTCACGATCATTCGGGTGAATATATTTATCCATCCAATTTAAAATGGGTTCATCGGTATCAGATAAAAAACCTCGCCCTTCAAGGTTATGCATAATTGTCCAATCTGCATTCATGCGGTAAACAACATCTGAGGTTGCATTTATCAGAGCACGAAAGTTACC
Organism: Bacteroidia bacterium; assembly: GCA_035696085.1. Lineage (GTDB taxonomy): Bacteria > Bacteroidota > Bacteroidia > 2-12-FULL-35-15 > 2-12-FULL-35-15 > 2-12-FULL-35-15. The sequence goes on from DASRRA010000199.1 coordinate 9,556, forward strand.
TTCACTGCGTTCTAACTTTTTTCTGGCAGCTACTTGTTCAGTTACATCCACCGCCACTTGAATCATCCCTGTTATTTTTCCTTTTTCCTTTAAGGGGCGATAGGCTATGTTGTAATAATAATCTTGTATAACACCCGTGCGGTTGTGAGGCACACATACTTCCGACTGATCAAACGTAATCCCTTCTTTGTATACTTTTTTAACCTGTTCCCAGATGTATTGGCCTTCCAGTTCAGGCATTACCTTGATCAGTGGTTGGCCAACAATCTCTTCACCATGCCCTATGATTTTAAGCATAGAATCGTTAATTTGTTCCACTACCAGATCATCGCCCGTTAAAACTAAAGTGGGAGCGGGCGTTTGATCAATCATGGTTTTTAATCTGGCCTCACTTTGTTGAATTTTTTCCTCTATCTGTTTGGAGTCTGTAATATCACGTGTTGTTCCGGCGATCGCTTCTACTTCACCTTTTTCATTAATAACCGGCACAAGTATATAATCATAAACACGGCTGCCCAATTCAGCATGTGGAAAGGATACGGTTCCCCTGATTGGTTTTTTAGTGGCAACTACTTCATCAATTTCGCGTTCATGCATTAACGCATGCCACTCTTCATAACCGTTGTCACGTAATCCCTTACCAATGGCATGTTCAGCGGACTTCCCCCACATCGTCAATAACGCTTTATTTGCATACGTGAATTTGTAATTCAGGTCGAAAACGTACACCAGATCCGGTGTGTTGTTGATGATAGAGTCATATAGGCGCTTTTGTTTTTCTACATTGTCAAGCGCGGCGTTCAGAGCAATGTCTGCTTGTTTACGCGCTGTTATCTCCTCCGTTGTTACAACCAGTAATTCCGCTTGTTTAACAGCGGTAAAACGAAAACATCGTTTCCTATCATTAGACAAATATTCAAAATTTGCGGTAATGCCATTTTCAGCTATTTCCGCCAGTTTTTTAATAATTCCTGTTTCTTTTAGTATGGGAAAAACATCCCCGTACCTCTTCCCTTTATAATTTTTATCCTCTACCCAGGTCAACATATACGAATTGAACAGCAGTATAGAGAAATCTTCCACTTCACCTTTTTCATTTTTAATAGGTTGAATAACGGTGATGCCACTTGAAACCGATTCAAAAACCGTTTGAAAAAGATCTATATTCTTTATTAATTCCATTATTGCATGTTTGTAGAAAGCTACTATATCCTCTTTTTTTTGCGTAGGCGAATGTCAGGCCATTATTTAAGTTCGCAAATATAGAAGAAACCAATAAGTTAATATTTTCATAATTTCCGCTTGATGGTAAATCAAGTCGCTTGCTTCACCTTTATCCCAACGAATGATACTTTATAGTTCAGTAGCATTTTATTTCTTGAGTAATAAGAATAGCAAGTAGAACAGCCTTTCTTTATCCATAAGGGCAGGAATACGTTGTTCACATTAATTTAACATTAAAAACATAAACTTAACATTCGAGTAATGTTGTGTATACAAATGCCCGATACTTTTGCCGCAACAAAAAGTTATATTAACTATAAACTAACACGAATGTTTACTAAAAGAAACGTTTTTTTAACATGCGCAGGCATCGGGATGCTGTTAACCAGCACAAAAATGAAAGGACAAGAAGTAATTGAATCACCATTGGATACATTGACTCGCAGTGTACAAGTTATCCAGGATGAGTTGAGGGTTTTGAAAAGATTAAAAATTACGGGTTATGTTCAGCCGCAGTGGCAATATATTGATTCAGCTGGTGCACCTTCAGTAGCCGGAGGAGCATTTGTAAGTGATCAGGGTGGAAAATATTACAGCCGGTTCATGATGCGAAGAGGGCGCTTTAAATTTACATATGATTTTGAAAATGTTCAGTTGGTTGTAAATACAGATGCAACGGAAAAAGGCTTGAACATGCGTGAAACGTATGCAAAAGTAACAGATCCATGGTTGCATATGTTTAGCTTAACAGCGGGATTGCTTCAGGTTCAATTTGGATTTGAGGTAACACAATCATCCAGTGTTCGTGAAACACCAGAGCGTGCACGATTCAATCAAACCTTGTTTCCAACAGAGCGAGATTTAGGCATTTTTGGAAGCATGGTTGTTCCGAAAACATCGAGATTTTACGGACTAAAGGTAGATGTTGCCGTAATGAACGGTGTAGGAAGCGTTGCACCGGAGTTTGACAGCCACAAAGATTTTTCAGGAAGAATCCAATATTCTAAAACGATAAAAAGCGAGAAAGTAACCTGGGCGATTGGTGCTTCCGGGTATCACGGCGGTTACCGCGTTGGTTCATTTAAAGATTTTCGTTTCAAAACATTGGATAATGGCGAAAAAGGATATGCTTATGCGGTGGATACAGCAAACTATAACCGTGTAGCGAAAAGAAATTATGTGGGAGCAGATGGGCAAATCTCATTTGATTGGCTTCCGGGAATTACGACGCTTCGCGCGGATTATGTTACCGGTGAACAACCAGGTGTAAGTACAAGTTCTACTACTTTAAAAGTGGTTCCTGCTGCAACTGTTTATCATAGAATATTTAATGGTGCTTATTTTTACTTTATCCAAAACATTGGTCAAACAAAATTTCAGGCAGTTGCAAAATACGACTGGTATGATCCAAACATTGAAGTTTCCGGAAAAAATATTGGAAAAGCAGGGACAAACACCAATGCAGGAGACATCCGTTTTGATACCTATGGATTTGGTTTAACTTACCGCATCAATGCATTTGCAAAGATCACAGCTTATTATGACTGGGTTATAAACGAAGAGACACTGGTGAAAGGATATGAAAAAGATATTAAAGATAACGTAACAACAATACGTTTCCAGGTTAGATTTTAAAACGAAGCACAATTAATTTAAGATAACGAATTACACAAAAATGAAAACAAAAACTATTTTACTTGCGATGGCACTTTATACGAGTGCAGCATTTGCTCAAAAATTGAAAGGAAGTGATACTGTATTGCCGTTGGCGCAAAAAGAAGCGGAGAACTTTATGAAAACGAATAAAACGGCAAAAGTAATTGTTACCGGTGGTGGTAGCGGGGTTGGTTTGGCTGCATTGGTAGATGGTACAACGGATATTGCAATGGCTTCCAGAAAAATAAAAATGGGCGAGAAAATGAAATTGCAGGAGGCTGGTAAGTCAGTGAAAGAAACTATTGTTGCGTATGATGCATTAGCAGTGGTAGTGAACCCGGCAAATAAAGTAGGTCAATTGACACGTGAACAATTAGAAGGAATATTCACCGGTAAAATCAAAAACTGGAAAGAAGTAGGAGGGGATGATATGCCGATCGTGGTGTACTCCCGTGAAACAAGTTCCGGAACATATGAGTTCTTTAAAGAGCACGTAATGAGCAATAAAAATTATGCATCTTCTGTATTGAGTATGCCTGCAACAGGTTCCATTATTCAATCGGTTAGTCAAACCAAAGGTGCAATTGGATATGTAGGTTTAGCGTACCTTGAAAAAGAAGTAAAAGCGATCAAAGTTTCCTATGATAAAGGAAAAACGTTTATAGCCCCTTCTCTGGCAACGGCAAAAGATAAAACTTACCCGGTTATCCGTCCTTTGTTTTACTACTACCTTGCTACTTCGGAAAAAGCCGTAAAACCATTTATTGATTATGCACTATCAGCAGAAGGTCAGAAAACCGTTGAAGAAATTGGATACGTTCCATTAACAAAATAATAATCTATAATTATAACCCGGCAGTTTTAAGAAGCTGCGGGGTTTTTTATATTTTTGCGGCCTAATTGAACTAAATGAAAAATATGAAAAAGCAATTTTTAACACTATTGATGATTCCTGTATTGGGATTGATGAGCTGCGGAGGCGGTAGAGAAACAAACAATACATCCACAACTGAATCTACAGCAAAAAAGAGCATTACACTTAAAGGAAGCGATACAGTATTGCCCTTAGGTCAAAAAGAAGCGGAAGTGTACATGAAAAAAGACTCGACCGAAACAATTAGTGTAACAGGTGGTGGATCTGGTGTTGGTTTGGCCGCATTGCTGGAAGGAACAACGGATATAGCGATGGCTTCACGTGATTTAAAGACAGAAGAAAAATTAAAATTTTCAGAAAAGAAAAAAGAAATTGAACAAGTAATTATCGCATACGATGCGTTATCCGTAATTGTAAACCCTGCTAATAAAGTGGGACAGTTAACCCGTGAGCAAATTGAAAAAATATACACCGGTGAAATTAAAAACTGGAAAGAAGTAGGAGGAGCAGATGAAAAAATCGTGGCGTATTCTCGCGAATCCAGCTCTGGAACATTTGAATTTTTCAAGGATGAAGTGATGAATAAAAAAAATTATGCAGCTACTATTTTAAGTATGCCGGCGACAGGTGCCATTGTTCAATCGGTAAGTCAAACCAAAGGAGCAATCGGTTATATTGGAATTGCTTATGAAACAAGCGGGGTTAAAAATATCTCCGTTTCATATGATGAAGGAAAAACATATGTAGCACCAAGTGTGGCTGCGGCAAAAGATAAATCATACCCGATTTCCCGTCCGTTGTATTATATGTTTGACAAAACCTCGAAAGAGAAAGTCGGTTCATTCATCGATTATGCGCTTTCAGATGAAGGACAAAAGATCGTGGCCGAAGTAGGGTATGTGCCTGTAAAATAAGTATTTGAATTCTATTGAATGGGATAGTGTATGGAAAACTATCCCATTTTTTTCCCTCCTTTTAAGCGAAAAAAATACCCCGCGCCAACCCTTCATAACATTAATTTAACATAGAGTTAACATTGCAGATACGGTTATAAAATGTCCTAAGTCTATATTTGCAAGGCATTAAAGCGGTTATCCTCATTGAAAACATATTATAAAAAAGTTTCCGAAAAAATTATTGAAGGGTTGTTAATGTTAAGTGGTACCATTACCAGTTTAACAGTTTTATTGATCGTATTTTTTCTATTCCGGGAAGGCTTGGGTTTATTCAATAAAAAGCCGGTTGAAGAAACAATTGTGGTTGCCATCAATAAATCCAATACCGTTAAGGACCTTACCTCTCTCCAAATCAAAAATATTTTCGACCAAAAAATTACAAACTGGTCGGAACTGGGCGGTAAAAAAGATTCCATTATTCTCTTCCGCATGGAAGATATCACCAACTACTACACAGAAGGTCAGATAGGAGCAAACTTTGAAAACTTACCTGCTTGCATTAGCAACGTGGTAGACAGCATCCCCGGCGTGATTGCATTCTTTTCTGATAAATACCTTGCAAAAGATTTTAAAGGGCAACTAGTAGAGATTGAAAAAATTAAAGTAGGAGAATTTTTAAATGGGCGCGAATGGTTGCCAACTGCCCAACCAACTGCTCAGTTGGGTGTAAAACCATTGATTCTGGGAACATTGTGGGTGAGCTTCGGCGCCATTTTATTGGCTTTGCCATTGGGATTAGCAGCAGCTATCTACCTCAGCGAAATAGCAGATGATCGTGTTC
>DASRRA010000200.1:0-2274 GCA_035696085.1 Bacteroidia bacterium
CAAGGGGGAATAAAAAGTTTATAAAACGAAACCACACCACATCATATGTTTTTGTTGGCGTGTTTCATTTATACTTGTTCTATTTTAATTCTACTTTTCTATTTTTCTGGATCAATACTGCATACATAACAAAAACAAAAGCCACATAAAAGAATTGACCACGAGATACGCCTACTCCATACGGAAACCAAATGCCTGGAATAATATGCAAGTCAGATATTTCTTTCGGAAACAAAGCAATTAACATCAATAATGCTGCTACTAAAACTAATAAATCTTTCATGCCTTGTTTACGCATTCCCTGGTAGATGATAAATAGCAGCAATACCAAAAGTAACAATCTAACATAATCCGCAATTGTCTGAAAGTATGTATGGATGGAGTGTGAAACCCAGGAAATTCCGAGCAATTGGGCTGACATGAATAGTAAAGCAAGCAGTGCAATAATTTTAGGTAGCCATTTCGGTTGACGCAGGTTAAACCATTCCCTCCATGCCATTAACCAACAACCAAGCACCAATGGCCTGAGAATTACTGACCCAATGATAACGGCCTGATGGCTATTCTCTATATGAAACCAGAAGTAAACAGCCTGATTAAGTCGCATCAGTCCTAACAAAATTAAAGCTGTCATAAACCATTTACATGATTGTGGTGGGTTTCTACTTTTATTCAGTAGAAACATTGTTATAGCCAGCAAAATAAATATTACTGGCCAAACAACTTCCACGATATAGCCTTTTATGGTTTGCTCCCATTGAAATCTGTATTTCTTTTCGATATGTTTTTTTTCTCCAAGGGTTGGGGCAATATGGATACCGCCTGCATCGGTACCCAGGCTAGCTGAACTCATCCACACCCTAAAAGCAATGGTAATATCCTTTTCCTGTTTTACATTTTCCGGAATCAGGAACATACGAGGTTGAATACTGTAAATTTTTGGAACTGTATCCGAAAAATCACCCGCACTACCTAAAAGTGATCCGCTAATAAATAGCTGATAGGCATCATCAACAGAGGGTGGTGCTGCGAAAGCTAAATTGTTTTCTGGCAAACTATCCAGTATAACTTTCAGGCGGTACCAGGCGTAACCCGAATAGTTTGAATGTCCTTTAGCTGTCCAACCCGGAATGTAACCTGAAAGTCCAACATCATCATCATGTACTCCCGGTGGCGCAGTAAGGTCCATGTTTTCCCATTGCGAATCATCATAGTTGGATTCAGCATATTGCATATTATCCCCCGCTATAAATTTCCACGGACCGTTAAGTGTTGTGAGATGTTTATCGGAACGCAATGTTTCCTCAGTAGTTGAGGAATAAGAAAGGTACATAAAAGTACCTGCTACCAACAACAGTGTGATTGATAGCATCAAATAGCAGAACAAAAATTTTTTTTTCATTTGCTAAATAGTCATTAAATGTTAAAGGTCGGTCTGATAACATTTCCGCTAACACCCTGCTATACGCAAGTTCTTGTACAGAAAGTTAATGATTTCCAATTCTAAGTTGCATAGAATAAAGAAATGTTTTCAATTTTTCGGTTGTTGTTACAAAGAACTATGGAGGAAAGATCCTGATACTGTAAAACAAATTGTAGTAACTAAACTCCCGGGGCGTCTCTCTTCATTCAATTATATTGTACCGGCCATGGGGCAAGATCCCCGGCAGACTGAACATTTTAATTTATATATTTTTTTGGAATTACAAAGTAAATAATACCTAAAATAACTCCTGCTAAAATTGCCAGCCAATGAATTCCAAATACTATTAAGAAAATCGCTATCGCCCCAATAAAAATTTTAAAGACAACAAGTGCATCTTTCATTTTAAATCACTGTTGTGATACTTTTAATTGTTTTAAAGATACATTTTAAAAAATGTACAAAAAAATTCAAACAAAGACACTACTAAACTCCCGGGATCTATCCTCTTCATTCGATTTTGTTGCACTAACTCTGGGGCAAGGTCTCGTGCGGACCAAAAAATGAAATAGTATTTGTCTACAGTTTTTCTTCTTTTCCAAGTTCTTTCATGAACCTGATATGAGAAATGAATGCTTCGTTTAAAGTTGGATAACAATTGTAAGGCAATTGGTGCCTGTTACATTCTTTTTTGATTATACTACTGATGGCAGGGTAATGTACATGACTGATCCGTGGAAACAGGTGATGCTCAATCTGAAAATTTAAACCTCCCAAAAACCAGCTGATGATCTTATTTTCTGTTGCAAAATTTGAAGTCGTTATAACTTCATGTATCGCCCATTCTGATC
>DASRRA010000201.1:0-12264 GCA_035696085.1 Bacteroidia bacterium
GTCGTTTTATACAAGCCACCTAAGCCATTCGGTGCACCACCCCAACCGCTGAAAACGCCAACATACCAGGTGTTTTGCTGCACATCATTCGGATCGATCACGATATCCTTGGTCCAGTACTGCATGCCTGCATCCGAAACATCCGTCCAAGTGCCACCTGTTGGGTCATAAATAAAAACACCTGAGCTTGCAGTAAATGAAGTGGTTCGTCGCCCTGAATACGTACACACCATTTTTCCATCGTTTAACACAACAATGCTTGCCGGATGTTTTTCCGTACGCGGTGGGTTGGATAACAATGTCCAGGTAGATGTTGCTAAGTTTTGCAAATCATTGCAAATATATATTCCACCTACACCATTTCCACCATTGTAGTGAGTCACACTTGCATAAGCTCTGTTTGGATTGTTAGGATCTAATTCTATCCAAAACACCGGGTGATTAAAGGTATGCAGGTTTTGCCAGGTTTTACCTTTATCAGCAGAGTATAAAATTTTTCCATTTGCATCAGCTGCATCCAACTGCGCATCTTGCAAACGCGTACTCTGGTACATATCATGAATATTGGAACAGGCAGCAAACAATGTCCCATTGCTTGGATGTTGCACTACACGATAGGTTGAATTACTTGTGTTTCCGGTATAGTCAAACGACCAGGCTGTACCTGCGTCTGTGCTTCGGATTCCGCGAATATCAGAATAGCATGCCCACATATTGTTTGCATCAATCCAGTGTACTTGCCAGCAGGTTGTATTCTCCAGTCCACAACTCTGGTAATTGCCACCCGTCTCGATACTCGTATTTTGAGCATGCTGGCTTTTCGTATTTACATAAGCCTGAACCCAGTCTGTACCTCCATTTGATGTTTTATGCACAAAACCTAAATCACCGAAGATAACACGCTGTGAATTATTAGGTGCCACTGCAATCGCAAATGGGCACTCTCCATAACTCCATCCTCTGTCACCACCAGCTCCACTCCAGCCGGTTGCAATATTTTTATTGTTGGCTGTCATAAATGTATTCGCCCAATTCCCACCCGCGTCGGTTGTTTTCAATACAATGGGTTCTGAACTACTATTGCTTCCTGCCAGGTAAACCGTAGTAATATCATTCGCAGCCATACCAACAAACATGGGAAAATCAGTCCCTTTGGTAATTCCCGTCATTTTTGACGTCCAGTTACCCATTCCATAATCCACAGCATATACGCCTTTCATAAAATCATAATAATCGGATCCAACCAGCCCCGGATAAATATCAGCCGTATTACCAGTTAAACAAAAGAAACGGGTGACACTACCAGATTTTGCACCTGCAAAGGACCAGATGGCTTCACCAGCAGTAATACCGGTAATTGTAGCTGTCGTAAATGTTGATCCGGAATTTGTAGACACTATCACGCCATCATTGGTTCCAATATAAATGTTGGTGTTGTCAAAGAAAACCCCTGCTACCACATTACCAGAACTGGTGGCTGCATTGTGAATATTTTTAAATGTTGTTCCACCGTCGGAAGAAAAGAAAATGGAACCATACTGAGAAATAATCATACGACTTGGATTCGCGTAATCCACATCTATTGTGAAAATCTCTTCTGTTTCATCCGGGTTTCCAACCAGCTTGGCCCACGTTATACCATTATCGGTGCTTTTTACAGGTACTACCATATCATTTGCATAGTTAATACTATACAGCAAACCTGGTGTAGAGGTATAACATACTTTGGAATTATGTCCACCGATTAATTGTTTAAAATTTATCTGATTATAACTAAGCCCGAAATCGGTGGTATGAAAAACTTCTCCCATATCACACGCCACATAGTATTCATTATTATTTGCAGGGTTTATAGATAAAGCAAACAAAGCACCGCCCCCTCCTATTCCTTTAGGAGTAAAGCTGGTGGGTTGAGCTGATAATGCTGTTGAAAAAACAATATAAGAGGACAGGAGTAACTGTTTTGTTTTCATGGGGATGGGGATTGGTTAGACTTAAACTTAAAACTATTTTATTTTAAAAGCAAATCATTGGTTTGTTATTAGATGGTATATTTGCACAACTCGCAGAAAATCATTTACAATTTATTTCATCTCTATATATCAATAACTATGTGGAAAGAAGAAAACAATCAACTCACTCGACATTTTGAGTTCAAAAATTTTATCGAAGCCTTTGCATTCATGAGCAAAGTGGCACTTATTGCTGAAAAAATGAATCATCATCCCAATTGGAGTAATGTGTACAACAAAGTAACCATTTCACTTTGTACGCATGACGCCGATAATACCGTTACAGAAAAAGATAAGAAACTAGCGGCAGCCATTGATAAATTAATTTAATTGCGTTGAAGTTGACACAAAAATACCTGTTGATTGGATATATGTTCTCGTTTATTATGTCCAATGCGCAAACCCTAACGAAAGAAATTGAAACCTTAAAAGATGACAAGGCGCTAAAACATGCTACCTGGAGCATTTACGTCATCAATTCAAAAACGGATTCTGTTATTGCCGATTACAACAGCAACGTGAGTTTGATCCCCGCAAGCACCATGAAAATTGTAACTACCAGCGCCGCTCTAGGGATGTTGGGTAGCGATTATGTTTTTAAGACACAATTGCAATACGATGGTGTATTGGATACAAATTCCGGAATATTGAAAGGAAATCTCTATATCCTTGGCGGAGGAGACCCAAGCCTGGAATCATCTTATTTCAAAGAAAAAAGAGATACGCTCAGTACCATTGAAAAATGGGCACTTATTTTAAAAGCAAAAGGAATAAAAAAAATTACCGGTGCTGTCATTGGGGATGCAGAAATATTTGAAGACAACATTATTCCTTCCCAATGGATCTGGGGCGATGTGGGAAATTATTTTGGTGCCGGTGCATGTGGATTGAGTTATCATGACAATAAGTACATCGTCAATTTCAAATCCGGAAGCGTTGGTAGTAAAGCAAGTGTAAACAGTATACAACCTGCTGTTGAAGATTTACAGTTTATAAATGATGTATCTGCCGGCGGTAATGATGACAGTGCATTTATTTATGGTGCGCCTTATTCTTTATACAGAAAAGCAGAGGGCACTATTCCTCCCAATAAAAAAAATTACGAAATAGAAGGTTCCCTACCCGATCCTGCCTTGGCATGTGCGCAAGCATTAGAAGCCGCCTTAAAAAACACCGGTATTTCTATTTCTGAAAAATCAACAACCGTAAAACGATTAAAAGAAAGCAATGTGTATAAAAACGCTCCCAGGAAAAATCTGTACGCTTACTATTCCCCTACGTTGGATAAAATTGTTTACTGGACAAATTTGAAAAGTATTAATTTGTATGCAGAGCATTTATTGAAATTCATCAGCTATAAAAAAACAGGTTTTGGAACAGAAGCGAAGGGTACTGAATTGGTGATGAATTACTGGAAGGATCGTGGTGTAGACATGGGTGGATTTACAATGACGGATGGATGTGGATTATCCAGGGCCAATGTTATTACAACAAAGACAGAGACCCAGATCCTGGTTAAAATGATAAAGGATAAAAATTTTGATGCTTTTTATAAATCATTCCCTATTGCAGGTAAGTCGGGATCTTTAGGTAATTTTTGTACAGGGACTTCTGCTGAAAATAATCTAAGGGCAAAAAGTGGTTATATAAATCAGGCCCGGGGGTATACAGGCTATGTAAAAAACAAAAAAGGCGATTTGCTTTGTTTTTCGGTTATTGTCAATAATTACGAGTGCTCTCCTACGGAAATGAAACGCAAGCTGGAACGCCTGCTTGTTGCTGTGGCAGAGTCGAAATAAGGTTGGAATAAAAAATAATTTCCTGATTTTCAGGCAAGCACTAAAAAAAGTATTTTTTTTTGATTTATTCTTTGCTGAATTAGAAAATAAACCTATTTTTGCACTCCTAATTACAACGATCACCTTGTAATTAGTTTTTAAAATTGATTAAGGACCGGTAGTTCAGCTGGTTAGAATGCTGCCCTGTCACGGCAGAGGTCGCGGGTTCGAGTCCCGTCCGGTCCGCAAAAACAAAAGAGCGAATGTATAAAGCGATAGCAATATACATCCGCTCTTTGTTCTTGCGCCCTCCACCAACTGGAGCGATAGCGGAAGTTGCGCGTCTCGCGCTCATACTCGCACTACTTCCCCCTCCACGCTTACACGTTCACTGTTTATAGCATCCCCAAATTCCTAGCACTTTTTATCGCCTCTATCGAATTGTTCACGTCTAATTTCTCTAAAATCCGTTGCCGGTGTGTATTTACTGTATGAACACTTAAAAACAATTTCTTCGCTATTTCTTTACTCAGAAACCCCTCTTTAATTAACAGCAGTATTTCTTTTTCCCTTGAGGTTAAAGCAGGCTGATTTACGACTTCTTTCTCCTCTGCCAAATCCTCCCAAATAACATCTCCAGTTTTGAAATTAACGATAGAGCTTTTTACACCTTGATTTTTATTCTGATCAGGAGAAATATCAATCAAACATAAGGATAACCAAATATTTCCTTGCGCATCCAACTCCAATACCTGGTGTTGATCAACCACTCTCACCATCTCTCCATTTTTATTTTTGATACGATAGTCGTTGATAATTTTATAATTTTTTCGTTCTGAAAGTGGTGCTGTATAGCATAATTTAAGCGATGTGATCCAGCGTTTGATTAATGTAATGGAATCATCCACATGCACCGTCTGATCTAAGAAATTCAAAATTCCGTTGACTGATCGATCCGTTTTATCAATAAAATTTTCATACAACCCAGAAGAGAAAACATGTTCCTTCTTGCATAAATCAAACACAAAAACTGAGCTGTTACCCACATTACTCAACTGTTTCAGCTGTGTCTTGTGATTTTTTAATACTGAATAATTTAATTCATTTGAATTAAATTGTTGCACATCCATAAGTGTAATAAACTCTGTAAAATAATTTTTCAAATTCTCCATATCGCTAAAATTACTGATTGATCAGTATTGCCGTCTAATTAATATAGTTGTTATTTTGTTAGATGTTCAATACAAATATTTGTTAAATGAATTTTATTTTAAACGAAAATACCCTAGAACTATCAATAAAAAAAGGACATTCCAGTATTTTAATTTGGGATAGGGGTAAATGAATTTTGAGTTGTCTTAACATAGGATTTGTGTATTTCAATATGTATTAATTAAAAAAATCGCCCATGAAGAAAATCTTACTTTCCCTAATGATGTTAATGCTGTTCGTCGGTTACAAACTAACAGCACAAACCGTTTATAAAGATGTGGCACCAATCTTTATAAAAAAATGTACAAGCTGCCATCATGAAAACATGCATGCGCCTTCTTTTGTAACCTATTCAAAAGTATCCCCTTACGCGACGCGTATGAGAGACGAAGTAGAAGAAGGAAGTATGCCACCATGGTTGCCAGATACAACCTATACGCGTTTCTCACATGAACGTATTCTGACGGCGTCTGAAAAAGCGGCGATCATCAGTTGGATAGATGGTGGAGCGCTCCCTGGTGATACGACATTAGCTCCTCCTGTTCCGCATTATAGCAAATACCAAATTTCAGCACCTGCGGATCTGGAAGTACAAATACCTGCATTTACGAGTAACGGCTCAACTAAAGACGTATATAATTGTTTTTATGTAAAGACAGGTCTTACAGAAGACAGATATATCAAAGCGTTTGAAATTGTGGCAGGAAACGATGAAATCGTTCATCACGTACTAGTAGGTGTAGATACAATGGGCGATGGAACAAACGATTTAAGTGGTAATTGCTATAGTATGCCGGGTGATTTCCTTTTTGGCGGATTTGCTCCTGGAACAGAAGCTACTTTCTTCCCAAGCCGTGCACCTTTAAAAGCGGGGGTTTTCCTAAAGGCGGGTTCGCAAATCTCTTTTCAGATCCATTACCCTCAAGGAAGTGCCGGGAAAAAAGACAGCACGAAGATACGACTCTACTTCTATCCTAAAGGAGAAACCGGTATTCGTCGCGTATATGCGAAAACACTTTTACAAAACTGGATTCTACCCATCGACGCAAATACAGTAAAAACATTTACAGCTACCAGTTATGTAGGAATGGGAACAACTCTTTTTAGCGGTGAATATGATGCTTCTATAATGGCTTGTTTCCCGCATGCACACGCATTGTGTACAGTCATGAAAAATTATGCGATCCCTGGAGCTTTTTCAACTGGAGATACTATCCCGCCAATACGCATAAATGATTGGGATTTCGATTGGCAGGGATTTAGCACCTTCCGTAAACTTGTAAAAGTTCCTAAAAACTTCCAATTAAAATCAGAACATACTTACGATAATACAGAAAACAATCCGAATCAGCCAAGCCATCCTCCTGTAAATGTAAAAGCAGGACCTGCTACATCTGATGAAATGTTATTTGATTCTTTTATGTGGTTAAAATATGAAAAAGGAGATGAACATATTAATATCGATTCTATCATTTCTCTAGACCCACTTATTACTGGTGTCGCAGAGTATAACTACATGAAGAACCGAATTGAGTCCAAAGCCTATCCGAACCCTTTTGAAAATTCTGTAACAATATCTTATGCATTGGAGAGTACGTCACCTGTATATATCGAAGTGTTTACATTGCAGGGCGTTTCTGTAAAAGTTTTAAGAAATGAATTGGAAATGTTAGGTAGTCATGAAGTTGTGTGGGATGGCAAAAATGCGAACGGTACGAGCGTCGCAAATGGAGCATACATCTACGTTATCAAAGCAGGCTCAAAACAAACCTATGGTAAGCTAACCGTGTTACCAAGCAAAAAGTAAATATGGGAATTTAAACAAGCCTCTCCTGAAACCAAAGGCCCTCGACGATTTAGCGTCGGGGGCTTTTTTTTACTACCAACCCGTACACGCCAGCCTCTGACAAATTGATTGTTAGTCTATTTTTACAATTCCACCATTTTTGTATATTTGGCCGAATTCAATTATCCTCCTATGAAACATTTGTCTGTTTTACTTTTGCTGGTGCTATTTACGTTCTCCAATTGCAGGACATCCACACACTACTTAAAGAATGCACAATTTGAATCGGCTGTATATAAATCAGTAAGCAAGCTTCGTAAGAAACCAACAAAAACAAAAGAGATAAACGTGCTCCGAGAAGCCTATTCTAAGGCCAATCAGGCCGACCTCGAACGCATCAATTTTTTAAGAACTTCTGGAGAACCTGATATCTGGGATAATATTTTTAGCCGTTACAATGCGCTAAAAAGCAGACAGGATCAGGTAAAAACGCTTCCAACATCTATACTAAACGCTATTAATTTTGTTCCCGTCAATTATGATCAGGAAATTTTTAATGCGAAACGAAAAGCTGCTGATTATTTCTATGCACACGCACTTCAATTGCTGGAGAAAAATAGCCGTCAAAATGCCCGGCTTGCCTACAATGATTTATTAAAAGTAAAGCAATACTACAGCGATTACAAGGACATTGATGCAAAACTACAGGAAGCTTTACTAAATGGCAGAAACAACATTCTGTTTAAAATCGAAAATAAAAGCAACATGATTGTTCCGCAAAATTTTGAGCAGGAATTGCTTAAAATCAGCATGGAAGATATGAATACTCTATGGATGAATTACCATACAAAACCAGTTGAAGGGATAAATTATGATTACACCATCCTTTTAAATATTAAAGAACTGGCGGTTTCGCCTGAAATGGTAAAAGAGGAATCGTATGTTGATCAAAAAGAAATTGCAGATGGTTTTAAATACAAACTCGACGCAAAAGGAAACGTGATGAAGGATACAGCTGGTAATGATATTAAAATACCGATAATAAAAGTAATCACTTGCAAAGTCATACTTACCAAACAACGCAAAAGCGCTATGATTGGAGGAACTTTAGATTATATCAACAACAGAACAGGGCAACTGATAAAAACTGATCCCGTGGTAGCCGAAACATTTTTCGAAAATAATGTTGCCGCACCTTTCGGAGATTTAAATGCGTTATCCAGTTCGTCCAGAACACTTATAAATACAAGTCATTTTGTGCCTTTTCCTCCAAACCCTGACATCATCATGCAAGCCGCGATACGCCTGAAAGACATGACCAAAGATCTAATCTGGAACAACAAAAACATCATAAACTATTAATTTCACCACGCGATGCTCCCTGATTCTAAATTATTATTAGAGGTGGTTGAAATGAAAATGCCATTCGGAAAATACAAAGGTTATATACTTTGTAATTTACCCGTTTCGTATCTGGAATGGTTTAACCGTAACGGATTTCCAAAAGGTAAACTAGGTATTTTACTAACCACCTTGTATGAAATTAAATTGAATGGATTGGAATCACTCCTTGAACCATTAAAAAAAAGATAATATTCCTGAAATAGATAAGTTGTCTTTAACAATTCAATTAACACCATTCAAAAAGAATAAGTTTTATCTTTGGCTCATTCCTATTTAATATACAAACTTTCATGATTAAATCTATTAAAATAACCGCCTTTCTCTATTTCACGTGTTTCATGATTCCTGCCTTTGCACAAGATGAAACGGATACTCCTGCCCAACCGGCAGCCGTTCAAAAAGGATTTCAGGTGGGACTGTATGTTGGTTCGTATTTCGCAAATAATTACACTGCCTCATTACATGATGGCTATGGGCTGGACTTCGACGGTATGCGCAATAATTTTGAAAACAGTTATATGTACAATAAAATTGTATTGCAATATGGAGGAGGATATAGCGGGCAACCTGATTTGATCGCACAGGAATTAAATGTCATGCATGGAGATTGGAGTTTCCAGGAAAGTGACATGCCAGCTTACATGCGTTACCAACCGGCATTTCTAATTGGCTTTCAGGGTCGCTATTCCGTCGATCACAAAAATGTAATCCTGTTAAACTTGAATGCTTCTAAACTTACAGCAAATGGCAGTTTTACAATCACTACTATTCCGCAATACGTTCCGGGACAAAATGCACAGACCATCCGTACCTTTAAAATAAAAGGAATGGAGCAACGCTTACTTTTCCAGCTAGGCTACCAACACTTATTTGGTGAAAGTGATAAAATTAATTTTTTACTGGAAGGCGGTATCAATGTTACAATGGCTAAATTAGACAAAAACCAAATTCAAATTAATAACCTTACCATTGATTTAACATCCCCCTACTACATACCGGGATACAATGCCTATTCTGTTGTTAGAAGAGTTGGAACAGGGTTTGGCGCCTTCGGTGGAATGGGAGTAAATCTAAATGCGAGTGATGCTTTCATTATACAACTGGTGTATAACCCTACCTACGAGGGAATCAACCTGGGGCAAAACAAAAAACTTAAACTACAAAATGCGGTTGGATTGAGAGCGTATTACAAACTTTAACTTATTTTTCTTTTAACACCATATTGTTTTCTATGGTGTTTTGCTATAAATGAAGTAGTTGCGAAAACTAGTTCAAGTACAAGAAGTGCAGCTATAAGTGTCATAACATCTTTGTTTTTATGTTACAGAAAGATCGTGCAAAGCCCGCTCCATTTGCCAATTTCCCCATCAAAAACACGTCGTAAATACCCCGCTAAACCCAGCCAAAAGTGAATAATACCCTATCGTTCAAGGGGTTTTACCTTTTTAATTCGGGTAAAAAACCTGCTCTCCTGATTTTGTTTAAGATTTTCCCTATAATGGGAAAGCTACAGTAATAAATGTAGAAATTGTGGAAAAACTGTCCATTTTTATAATTATGCCAAACTACTTATTTAATGCTTATTTTTGTGAAAAATAGGCTTTGACCAAGATTCAACTTAACTTTGCAAGCCGCAAAAAAGAAAGAACGTGACGTTTGAAGACCTCAACTTAAATAAACCTTTACTGAATGCTTTAAATGATTTGGAGTACATTCATCCTACGCCAATTCAGCAACAAACATTTTCAGTGATCATGTCTGGCAAAGACTTAGTAGCAACGGCTCAAACGGGTACCGGTAAAACATTTGCATACCTTCTTCCTATTTTACGTCAATTAAAATATTCAGAACAAAAACATCCGCGTGTACTGATCGTTGTTCCAACACGTGAGCTGGTGCTTCAAATAGGTGAAGAAATAAAAAAATTAACGACCTATATGCAGGTGCGCCACCAGGGCGTTTATGGTGGTACCAACATAAATACACAAAAACAATTGGTTTACAATGGAATTGATATTCTCATTGCAACTCCTGGTCGTTTGGTGGATTTGGTATTAACAGGCATTCTCCGCTTAAAAGATATTCAAAAGGTAGTAATTGATGAAGTGGATCAATTATTTAGCTTAGGCTTTCGCCAACAACTCAATAGTTTTTTGGAAACAATTCCACCAAAGCGCCAAAACTTATTATTTTCCGCTACCATTACCAATGAGATACAGGAGCTAATTAATACATATTTCAATTCTCCTCACAAAATTGAAATAGAACCACACGGAACACCACTTGAAAAAATCCTCCAGATCGTATATGCAGTTCCTAATTTTAATACTAAAGTAAATTTGCTGGAACATCTGTTAGAGTCAGATACCGAATTGACCAAAGTGCTGGTGTTTATAAATAATAAGACCCAGGCTGATTTCCTTTGCGATACCTTACAGCGTAAATTTCCGGATCAGATTGATGTTATTCACTCCCGTAAAGCTCAAAACAAACGTATTCAGGCCATTAAAAATTTTAAAAATGCAACCTGCAGAATTTTGATTGCTACCGATATTGTAGCGCGTGGACTTGACATTACTGACGTGAGTCACGTTATCAATTTTGATACTTCTCCCACACCTGAAGAATACATCCACAGAATTGGACGTACGGGAAGAGCTAAAAAAGATGGTATAGCCATTACATTTTCAAATCCGGCCGAAGAGCTTTACATCGAAGCCATTGAAAAGTTAATGAACAAACGATTGGAACACCAGGCGATCCCAGCAGCTGTGAAAATTTCAACCGTTCTCACAGATGATGAAATGCCGGTAATTAAAGACAAGAACCTGAATAAAAATAAAACAAATAAAGAGGTAAGCGGACCAGCCTTTCACGAAAAAAAGGAAAAGAATAAAAAAGTAAATTTGGGTGGACCAGGCCGACGTGAAAAATTAAAAGGCAAAAATGCTAAGATCCGAACACGCCGCCACGACTCTTAATTAACCAGGTAAACGGCTAATGTTTTTTTGCATCATTTGTATCTGCTTTACCAACTCTTCTGATTTTGGTTTAAGATCTTTTGCTTTCTTAAAATAATCTTTCGCAATACGATTTTGATTACGCTGAATTTCCAATGAGCATAATTGCATATAGGTTGCTGCTAAGCTTTCTTTGTCGGAAATCCCTGCTTTTACGGCCTGAACAAGTGTAAGTCTAGCTTCTTTGGCATTTCCTTTCTTCAGTTGAATAAACCCTAATTGCATCAGGTTGGTACCTTCCACATTTCCTACTATGGATGATTTGGTTTTTAAACTTTTGCGGATATTGGCTTCAGCATTTGATAAATCATCGCTTGCCATTGCCAAATTACTTTGTAGCATGTAATAACCCGAACGAACCGGCTTAAACAGCAAACGTGGAAATTTAATTTGTTTCATGTATTTGGCAGCCAGCTCCACATTTCCATCTGTTACAGCTTCCTGAACCAAACGCATGGTTCCGATCATAAAATATAAAAGAAGAGAAATACCAGCCAATATGTAGCAGATCCACGCAGCGATTGTATCATCATAAACATTCGATAAAATCCCCAACCCAATTAATACTGCAATAATTGGTAATCTGTATTGAATATAATAACGTAAAATTTTCATTGAATAAAAGGGCTTTGGTTATAAACGGCTGCAAAAATAGTGGAAAATCTGGCACCTTCCAATAATTCTTATAAATGATTACTGCGCATTTTTACCCTTTTCGATGGAAAAACCCCGATTCATTCTCACAAATCAGGGTTTTAAAAACAGCTCATCAATTTTTATTTCCTTCCGGATGCCACCAGCACGATTCCACCAACTAAAAGTACACCTCCAATAATGGGTGACCATTGAACTGGGTGCTTCTCTTCCTTATTTATTTCGATGGGTCCCAAATCAACCACCTTTTTCTTTGTCACTACGTTAAAGCCGGTAATCAACATCATAACGGCACCAATTACTATAAGTACTATACCAAAATTTTTCATAGCTTATTTTTTTTGTTAAGTTATTTACTTGTTTTCACTGTTTTCTTCTTTTGCTTCTTTCTTTTTCTT
>DASRRA010000202.1:0-2974 GCA_035696085.1 Bacteroidia bacterium
ACTCAACGTATCACTGATATTGGCATCAATAGCTTTTTTAGAATAGTAAATAGTAAGAAAAATTTTTTTTTGCTGAAACGTTGCTGCGATACCTCTCATAAATTTATTTTCATCTACAGAAGAATAAGGACGGATCCCTTGAGCTGTTTTCTTTGCATATAAAATAACGGAGCTCTTACCAAATGAAGTTGCATTCCATGCGGTTAAACCTTGCCCAACTGTGAGCGTGAAGTCACCAATCACCAAAGCCTGCAAACATTTTATATGCTGAACAAATACATGTGCGGAATAAAAATCAAATCCGTTTCTTGCCTGCTTTGATGCACCAGGAATATTTTTTTTAAGAAAGGCTTCACCAGGATCTTTCTCTGCAGTGAAACCTGCGCTGATATGCGTGTTTAACCGAACCTGATAGCGCGCATATAACTTTTGTGGATTACCCAAATATCTTGAATTCGGATTTTTGCTAAAGCTGTTTGCATCAATGGAGCGAAATCCCAATTGTTTTTCCAATACTTGCGAATACCGGAGAATAAGGTTTTGCTCCAGTTCTTTTGATAGTTGCTGTTTAGCTGGAATGATACTATTGATGGGGTCAGCAGCATATACATAAGGTAACAGGGCTTGTATAAGTGAGAGGTCAAACCCTTCAATGGATTGTAATTCCAATAGTGAGAGTAATTTTCCATTTTTCTCCAAATGAGAAAACAGTTGATTGATTTGCAGGTCGGATAATAAATTCAACTCCTGTAATTCGTCGATCGTTGTATGGTTTAAGTTGATGGGATGTTTTCTGTAATGTGCCAATGTTTCCAAAAGAGCGGAATAATCCGGATCCTCTTGCTGTTGTGTTGTGTTTTCGATTTGTTGCTGAAAACGATTCACATCATCCCTTGCTGCCGATTGCGCCAGGGACCTGGTTATAATAAAACAGCAGAAAAGGAGGATGTGGCAATGATGCATAATTGAAATCTGTAAAAAGCGGAAAATTACAGGTCCTTGCGGCCAGATTCTTCTTTTTTAGAAAAGGAATAAATGAACCCGATTTGTGTAGTATACCCCAATGTTTGGTGATAATTGCCGGAGAAATCCAGTTTTAACTGCTGATGTTGAAAGCCAAAACCAAAGGAAGTAACGAGGGGATTGGTGTGCAAGCCGGTTCTTAGCACAAAACAATGATGGGGTTGATATTCCATTCCGGCTTTAAAAACTGGTTTTTGTTTCAGATCCTTTTCCGTTTCAGCCAAGATTATAAGTGTGGGCGATATTTGATAACACCCTCCAAAGCGCATGATGGTGGGGATACGATCACTTGTATTTTTTCCTATCCGGGATCGGGTGGGATTGTACACATGAGCGCCCAAAATAATTTTAGTAGTTAACTTCTTTTGTATGCCAATTTCCCCAACAAGTGTTGTAAAACGGGTAGTGTACTCAGCAATGGAGGTATGAAGGTAATCAATGGCGATACCCATGGAAAAGGTATTGGACAATGCTTTTGCAAAAGCAAGGTTGAATTTGTTCTCTTTATATGCCTGGAAACCGAAATTGGTAAAGGAGGTGCCCAGGGTGGCATGTTTAAGCGGGACCACACAAAGGGCGCTTCTTAGCCCGAGTTCTTTTACTTGGAAACGGTTTTCGTAATAAAATCCGGTGGTGGTTTGGCGGACAAATCCTAGTCCGGCCTGGTTATGAATTACACCCCATTCATCGTTAAGTGCTACTGAGGCAGTACCGAGTGCGGAAGCGCGTGCCCCTGAAAGAAGATAGCCATTTTGAGCCAGGGTGCTGAAATGGATACCAATGAAAATAAGAAGAAGCCCCTTCTTTTTCATGGTTTTAATAAAGCTTCATTCGTCCTTGTCCGCCAAAGCAGTTCAACGTATATTAAAACTTTAGTTGACGCAATGCGTAGGCGGACAAGGACGAACGAAGCTGATAAATACTTGTATTAATTGGTTTTAAAATCAAATTTTACTTCAGCAAGCTCTTTATTTGCCTTCAAAATCTTGTTTTTTAGGTTTTCCTTGTAGTCAACCACTTTTTTCAATAAGTCAGCATCTCCGGCAGCCAAAATCTGAACTGCTAAAATGCCGGCATTTTGGCCACCATCTAGAGCTACAGTTGCTACAGGAATACCCGGAGGCATTTGCAAAATGGATAGTACCGAATCCCAACCATCAATGGAAATAGAAGAGCGGCAAGGTACACCAATCACCGGAAGGGGTGAAAAAGCGGCAACAACTCCTGGTAAATGAGCTGCTCCACCGGCACCAGCAATAATAACACGAACACCTTTTGAATGCGCATTTTTAGCAAACTCAGCTACCGATTCAGGTACACGATGAGCGCTCAACGCATTGATTTCAAAAGGGATTTTGAATTCATTTAGGATTTTAGCAGCCTCTTGCATAATAGGCATATCAGAGGTACTGCCCATAATAATACTTACTTTAGGTGTCATAGGAATAATGATTTTAATTTAACGACGCGCAAAAATAGCTTTTTTTACGGTCAAAAGAGCCTATTTAAATAAAATTTAAACAGGTTCAGTATTGTTTAGATAGCTGATTTTTTTCTTATTTTCGTACAGTCAATACTGTTTTAAGAAGATTATGTTGTTAATTAAAGACAAACCGTTTAAAATATTTTTATCAAATAAAGAAATAGATAAAGCGGTAGAAGAGGTTGCAAAGCGCATAAACACAGACTTAGCAGAGCAGCGCCCCTTGTTTTTAATTGTATTGAATGGAGCATTTATGTTTGCTTCTGATTTAATGAAAAAAGTCACAATAGGCTGTGAACTTTCATTTGTAAAGGTTTCATCCTATGAAGGGTTATCCAGTACAAACAACTTGAAACAATTAATCGGGTTGGTAGAAGATGTTCGCGGAAGAACCATTGTGATTATAGAAGATATAATTGATACAGGTATTACCATGGAAGGGATCCTCAATTACCTAAAACCATTGGA
>DASRRA010000203.1:0-1856 GCA_035696085.1 Bacteroidia bacterium
TTCGCAAAAATTGTTTTATTATCTTCAGGCAAAGTAAATTCAACAACCGTTTTATTTTCTTCCTTGCAAAGAATAATTCCAATTGTTGAATTTTCATCAGGTAACTTTATTTTGCGATCATAGTAATTTACATACATCTGCATTTGGCCTATATCCTGGTGTGTAAGTCTACGAAGTTTTAAGTCCAAAAGCACATAGCACCTCAACAAGCGATTGTAAAAAACCAGGTCAACATAAAAGCAGTCTCCTTCGAATGTGAAGCGCTTTTGCCTCCCTTCAAATAAAAAGCCTTTACCTAACTCCATCATAAAATGTTCAAGCTTTGAGATGATCTCGTTTTCCAGCTCAGATTCTGTATAGCTTTCATCTTCCTTTAAATCTAAAAATTCCAGTACTGTATGATGCTTTAAGGTGTCGGTAGGCTTTTCAATTATTTGGCCTACCCTGCCCAGTCGTTTAACTGCCTTTTTATCCTTACTCAATGCTACACGTTCGTAAATTGAAGAATTATATTGTCGTATTAATTCCCGTTTGCCCCAATTATTCTGCATCGCTTCTATTTCGTAAAAATTTCTTTCGTTTTTATCTTGAATCTTTAATAGTTGAATATAGTGAGACCAGCTTAGCTGCAATGAGTTTTGCAATTTCCCAACCAGCGGTTGGGATTTCTTGCCTTGGTTTAATTTCCGGGGCGGTGATTGGGAAATCCTATCCTTATATAACAAGTAGAATTTCCGCATATATTCAAGGTTAGTCCGGGAATACCCATTTCCGTATTCGGTGGTTAGATCAATACTTAATTGAGCTAAGGTTTTTTCGGCATAACCAGCTCTTTCTTTTCCTTGCTGTTCGTTTTCGATAATCTTTTTCCCAATTTCAAAATGAGTATAGACGATAACGCTGTTCACGTTTCGAACGATTTTTTGCTTTGCTTCTTCAATTAACAACCTGATCGAATTAAATAAACTATTCTTCGTTTGCTGTTTTTTCATAAAAGGGAATTTACATGATCAGATTGCCTTTAATAACTTTTGCTTTAATGCCTGCATATCACTACTTACCTTATTGTCCAAAATCTTTGCATAAATCTGAGTAGTCCGAAGACTTCTATGCCCAAGCATTTTACTAACAGTTTCAATAGGAACACCATTAGTTAAAGTCACGGTGGTTGCAAATGTGTGCCGGGCACAATGAAAAGTGAGCATCTTTTTAAACTCACATATATCACTTATCTCCTTTAGATAGCTGTTCAGTCTTTGGTTGGTAAGTTTTGGAAGAAGCCTGTCAGAACTAATTATTTCCGGGTGCTTTGAATACTTGTCTATTATATACTTCGCTACCGGAAGCAGGGGTATTCTTGAAGCTGTATCAGTTTTTGTCCTGGTAGTAAAAATCCACTGTTCACCATCTATACCGATTGAAATGTTGTTTCGGGTAAGCGCCATTACATCTGTATATGATAATCCTGTATAACAACTAAACAGGAATATATCACGAACTTGATCCAATCGCTGTACTGAAATATTCTTATGGAGAAGAATTTCTAATTCGTCCTTCATCAAAAAATTGCGATGAGTTTCTTTAGTTGTTATTTTATAAGACTTGAATGGATCTTTGTCGAGCCAATCATTGGCGACACATTGCCGTATAATTTTTTTTAATTTTTTTACGTTCACCATCGCTGAATTATGCTGTAACTTCTGAATGGACTTAAGATAGAATTCATAATCGGTGATGAACTTGTGATTTACGTCCTCTAAATACACATCCTGCTTTTTAAATTTCCATTCAAGAAAACTTTTAAGCGATTTTAGCGCTGATTTGAATTTCTTGTAAGTGCCATAAGAAAATTCCGA
>DASRRA010000204.1:0-14047 GCA_035696085.1 Bacteroidia bacterium
TGAATCTACATAATTTAAAAAGGTTGTATTATTTGTTGAATTCGCTACTTTTTTTGGATCCGTTACACCAACTGAAGAATAAAGAATACGTTCAACTCCTGGTTCCGCTAACGTATTTCCTTTTGGATCTTTCAATGCCAAACAAAAGGATACACCTGTGTTTGCAACAAGGTCTTTCCATACAGATGGCACGTTACCAACGTTTAATCCTTTGCCGGCAAAATCATCATTCAATACCTGAATTTGAGATACCAATTGTGCATTTGATAAATTTGGAAAAGTACCCACTTTTTCGCCTGCGTGAATCACATGTATAATTACAGGAATCGTGTAATTCACCATCGCAGATCTGCTTGTTTTAAATTCTTCCACTTTTGAATTGAACCAAGCGTCGTATTCTGCTCCCGGATCTTTAAATCCGCAAAGAGCTGGACGGTCTGCTGTTTCTGAAGCATCGTTCTGTGCACACACTTGATTTCCTATCATCACAGATGCTGTTAATGCTGTTGTAAGTAATAATGTTTTCATGTTAAATTTTGATTTGTAGAGTTTTGACTACACGAAGTTACCTTTGAAAAAAAGGGATTCAAATGCAAAAAAAGCAAATCGTTAAGGCGAAGAATCAAAAACCTAACATTTCAAATATCTGATAATCAACATTTTATACAAAACAAGTTTTAATGTTATGTCCGTGTGAGAAGGTGCTGAAAATGAGCGTTTTTAAGGGATAAAAAGGAAACATTTGCTAAAAAGCTTGTGGGTGAAGGGGTTTAAGGAAGAGGAAAAAAGAAAGTGAAAATTCTATTAAGAAACAGGCAAGGACGCCTGGGAGTAAGGCGACGTAGCCAAACATGGCATTCACTCAGATTGACTTAATCAAGCTAGTGATAAAACGCCAAAGGTCTAAAAGACCTTTGGCGTTTATGCGGTAGTTACATATTCCGCAATCAATTTCTTTTTGAAAGCTGTGTAATCTTTACTTATATGTTGCGAGTTCACCGTTCTATTTTGAAATTTTTTCAAAGACTCTGGAAGCGCAACCGGCTTTTTAATCAACGGTTCTACCACTTCCGAAAATTTTGCAGGATGTGCTGTTTCCAAGAACACACCGATTTCATTTTCAGAAAGTATACCTTTTAATGCCAGGTAACCAACCGTACCATGCGGATCCATAAGGTACTTCTTTTCGTCGTTTACATAGATCAACGCATCCTTTGTAATCTTGTCGCCATAATAAATACCTGTTACATCTTTGGTAATAGCCTCATAAGAATTGTCGTACAAGTACAACATGCGCGGGTGATTGCTTGGATTGCCCACATCCATTGCATTGGATATCGTTTGCACGGAAGGCTTTGGTCTGAAATTACTTGTTTTTAAATATTCAGGGATGGTGTTGTTATCATTGGTTGCGCAAATAAAATAGCTGATGGGCAAGCCCATTTTTTTAGCTAACAAACCTGCTGTTAAATTCCCCAAATTACCGGTAGGTACTGAAATAACGATTGGTTTTAATGCGGTACCCAATTGTTTTTTCAATTGCGCATAGGCATAAAAATAATAAACAGATTGCGGCAACCAACGCGCAATATTGATGGAGTTTGCGGAAGATAAAGAAATTACTTTTTTCAACTCCTCATCCAAAAATGCTTGCTTCACCAAACTTTGGCAATCATCAAAAGTACCATCCACCGCAAACGCAGAAATATTTTCACCCAAGGATGCAAATTGTTTTTCCTGCATCGGGCTTACTTTATTATGCGGATATAAGATAACTGCATCCACATTTTTAATTCCTAAAAAGGCATTTGCTACAGCGCTTCCTGTATCACCAGACGTAGCAACCAGCAACAACGATTTCTTTTTATCATCTCCTAACATGGCAAAGCAGTTGGCCAGAAAACGAGCACCTACATCTTTAAATGCAGCGGTAGGCCCATGAAATAATTCGAATGAATAGATATTGCGCTCCACGTTCACAACCGGGATTTCGAATGTGAATGTAGCTTCGCAAATTTGTTTGATTTGCTCTTTCGTTAAATCCTCTGAAACATAAGGCGTCAAGACTTCCACTGCGATTTGAGGCAGTGTTAGGTTTTCTATGTTCGCAAAAAATGCAGGTGATAATTGTGGCACTGTTTCCGGAACAAATAATCCATTATCATCTGCCAATCCTTTTATAAATGCCTCTTTAAAAGAGTAAGTTTTATTTTTATTATTGGTACTGTAATACTTCATAATTTTATTTTTGGAAAATTTCGGGGTTTCTTAACACACCGAAGGTTCATGATTCTTTACCACATGTGCGCCTTGTGTTGCCACCTTTGAAGTAAATGCGTTCACAGAAATTCCTGTTCCCTGGTACACGGCTTCAAACGCTTGTTTCACCTTTTCTGCTTCTTCCTGTGATTTGGATAAAGCAAACAAAGAAGGACCGGATCCGGAGATACCACTTCCCAAAGCACCTGCATCCAATGCAGCTTGTTTTGCTTTGTAAAACAATGGAATTAGACTTCCACGTTGTGGTTCTATAATGTCATCGTGCAAACTTCTAGAGATTAAATCATAATCACCTTGCACCAAGCCCAGGATCAAACCGGCAATGTTTCCGGATTGTTTCACAGATGCTTTCAAGGATAATTCTTGTTTTAAGATATTTCTGGATAAAGAAGTTCTTAATTCTACTTGCGGATGTACAATGGTGCAATATAATTTTGCTTTCACCGGTACAGCAATTACATCCAATGGGTCATAGGATTTGATCAGTGTAAATCCTCCTAATAGTGCCGGCGCCACGTTATCAGCATGTGCGGTACCCGAAGCATAACGCTCCCCTTCCATCGCAAACTCAATCAATTCCGTAGATGAAAACGGGTTGCCTAAATATTCATTCACAGCAAATGCAATGGCAGCAGAACTAGCGGCGCTACTTCCCAATCCACTTCCAATTCCTAATCCTTTGTGTAATTTAATTTCCAAGCCATTTTTGTTACCTGCCTTCTTAAGCATTTGCTTGGCAATGATACCAACGATATTTTCATCAGCATTTGTAGATAATTGTGCGGTTCCCGTAATCTCAGCAATAACAACATTATCCGAGCCCAGTGTTTTGATACACACATTGTCTCCAATATTTTCAAGGGCAAAACCCAATACGTCAAATCCACAACAGACATTCGCCACAGTAGCCGGCGCAAATGCTTTTACTATTTTTTCTTGCATAACTAGAAATTTGAAATTTTTAAAATATCACCAAATACACCTGCAGCCGTTACTTCTGTTCCGGCACCAGCTCCTTTTATAATCATAGGATTAGGGCTATATCGTTTGGTTTCAATCAGCACCACATTATCAGCATTTTTCAAATTATAGGCCACATGATCCGCTCCTACTTCGGTAATACCAACAGAGGCTTTACCATCTTCCAATCTCGCCATAAAGCGCAGGATACCACCTTTGGCAACGGCTTCTTTGCGTTTTTTCTCAATGTCTGCATCAAAACTTTTCAATTTCTCCAACAATTTTTCCCAAGGCAGGTTGTATAAGCTCTCCGTAGTCGGTAACAACGGATTTGATTTCACCTCATCCATTTCAAAGGAGTAACCGCTTTCTCTTGACAAGATCAACAGTTTGCGCATCACATCTTTTCCACTTAAATCAATAAACGGATCCGGCTCGGTATAGCCTAATTCTCTCGCTTGCGTTACTGCATCAGAGAATTTTACTTTTTCTGAAATATTATTAAAAATAAAATTTAAACTTCCAGATAATACCGCTTCAATTTTTAAGATTTTATCTCCACTGGCTTTCAAATCCTGGATGGTTTTTAAAACAGGTAATCCGGCTGCCACATTGGTTTCGTATAAGAACTTCACTTTTTTATTGTTGGCTTCTGCTTTAATTGCTTGCAAATTTTTAATTGCAGAGGAGGCTGCAATTTTGTTTGCTGCTACCACAGAAATGCCAAGTTTCAATGCTTCCTGGTAAATAGCCGCAATCTCCTCCGAAGCAGTACAGTCGACCAATACACTGTTTTGCAGATTTAATTTTTTGATACGTTGAACGAAATCAGAGACATTTAATTTTTCTCCTTTTTCTTTCAATTCGTTTTGCCAGTTACTAATGGTTATTCCACCATCATTGAAAAGCATTGTTGAGCTGTTAGCAATACCAATCAATTTTATATCAATTGCATTTTCCTTTTTCAGAATTTGCGCTTGTGATGCAATTTGATCCAATAATTCTTTCCCTACTTTTCCTGGTCCCATTAAGAATAAATGCAAGTGTTTTGCATTGGACAAGAAAAATCCTTCGTGCAATACATTCAATGTCTTCTTTGCATCTGATTCATTCACCACAATAGAAATGTTACGCTCCGTAGCACCTTGTGCGATGGCTCTTACGTTGATGCCATTAGAACCCAATAAAGAAAAGGCTTTACCGCTAATACCGGCTTGCTCTTTCATTTTACTTCCTACCAAGGCGACAATCCCCAGTTTTTTCTCCACCAGCATGGGGTTGATTTTATTCAATGAAATCTCATACGCGAATTCCTGTTCCAGTGAACTTACTGCCAAGGCCACATCTGCATCATTGATAGCAATGGTAATGGTATGTTCCGATGATGATTGTGTGATGAAATAGACATTCACATTTTTTACTGACAGCGTATTGAAAAAACGTGCCGCAATACCTGGTATACCTACCATTCCGCTTCCGGTAATGGTGATAAGCGCCATGTTGTTTACACATGACAAACCTTTGATAGCAGCCGTAGAGCTACCACCTTTACTGGTAATCAGTGTTCCTTTATGCTCCGGTTTAAATGTGTTTTTTAGTAATAAAGAAATATTTTTTTCGAGTAATGGATGTATCGTTGGTGTATACAATACTTTCGCACCGAAGTAAGAAAGCTCCATTGCTTCCTCATAAGATAATTCATCAATAGAATAAGCACCTTCCACCAGGCGTGGATCGCTTGTGTACATCCCTTCTACATCCGACCAGATCTCCAGGCAATCTGCATTTAATGCGCCAGCAACAATTGCCGATGTATAATCCGAACCACCGCGACCTAATGTACTTGCATGCCCTGATTTTGTTTTTGCAATGAATCCCGGCAGGATAGCCATCTCCACATCTTTTAACTTATTGTAGATTGCTTTATTGGTTAAATCAAAATCAACTTTTAACGGCTGATTGTTATTTTCTGTGGTAATGAGTTCACGTGAATCTACCCACTGATTTGGCACACCCGCATAATGCATGGCTTGCGAAATAATGTTGGATGAAAGCAATTCGCCAAAGCTTACCAATTGCGCATTTACATTGGGAGAAAATTCCTGAAGGATATAAATTCCCTTGCAAACATTTTCCAATTCTGCCAATAGCAATTTTATTTTGCCTTTAATTTCAATATGATGTTGAATGGGAATTAGCTCTTCGATAGCCAGTAAATGACGATCTTCAATTTCTTTGATGATCTCCAGGTAGCGTTGATCCTTTTTGATGGCGAGGCTGGCACAGGTTAGTAACTTGTCCGTTACTCCACCCATTGCAGAAACAACTACAATTAGATTTTTATTTGTTGCTTTTTTATCCTTTATAATTGCAATTATTTTCTTGATGTTTTCAGAGTTGAGAACTGAGGTTCCTCCGAATTTTAAAACCAGCATACTTTTAAAGCGTTTATTTGTTTTTATTAATGTTCTCGACTCCACGGCCTTCGCTTTTACCAACCGATGCTTTAGAGTATGTTGGAAAAGTCGGATGACACACCTCTAACACTCCGCTACATTCACGGAAATGTTAACAGCAAGTCCTCCTTCCGAAGTCTCTTTGTATTTTTCATTCATATCTTTTGCTGTTTGCCACATTGTTGCAATTACATTATCCAAACTCACTCTGGCATTTCTTGGATTACTCTCCAAAGCCAGGTTTGCAGCAGTAATTGCTTTCATGGCACCCATTGCATTTCTTTCAATACATGGGATTTGTACCAATCCACCAACAGGATCACAGGTTAAACCCAGGTGATGTTCCATTGCTATTTCAGCAGCTTGTACCACCTGCTCATTGGTACCTCCCATTATTTGTGTTAATCCGGCTGCAGCCATAGAAGAGGAAACTCCAATTTCTGCCTGGCAGCCGCCCATTGCAGCGGAGATGGTTGCTTTCTTTTTATAGAAGGTACCGATTTCTCCTGCCGTTAAAATAAAATCCACCAATTGCTTCTCCGTGATGTTTGGTAAAAAGCAATACGAGTACATAATTACCGCGGGGATCACACCAGCTGCTCCATTCGTAGGTGCTGTAATGATGCGCCCAAACGATGCATTTTCCTCATTTACCGCTAATGCAAAACAGGTCACCCATTTATTGATATTGATAAAATTACCTGCGGTAGCCTTTACCAATTTCAACCATTCCTGATAATTTGAATAGGTCGAATCTTTCAACAATTGCTTATTAAGGTCAGCACCTCTGCGTTTTACATGCAAGCCTCCCGGTAATTCACCAGAAGTTGTTACACCTCTGTAAATGCAATCCTGCATCTCTTTCCACAGGTACAAACATTTTTCTTCCACTTCGTTTTCACTTGCCCAGCTTTGTTCATTGAGCTTTACCAATTGCGGAATTGTCAAATCTAATTTTTTACAATTCTCCAACAAATCAGCTGCTGTATGACAAGGATATTGAGAAGGTTTCAATACGTGCACTTCTGTTAATCCTTCTTCTGTAATAAACCCACCACCCAGGGAGTGGTAAGATTTTTCCAATACTACTTTATTCTGATCATAAGCAAGAAAGGTGATGCGGTTGGGATGTGGTAATTCCTTGGTATCGTAATCAAAAATGATGTCTTGTACAGGATCAAATTTTACTACTTTCTTATTTATAGAAATTCGTTTTTCTTCTTTTATGCGGGCAACAATCGTATTTACCTGCGTGGTATCAATGGTTCTGTAATCTTCTCCATTTAAACCTAAAATAGCAGCTATATCGGTTCCGTGGCCTTTTCCTGTTTTCGCGAGTGAACCATACAAAATTACTTTCACTGAAGTAATGCTGTCGTTCGCATGATTGCGTTCAAGAGCAGCAATAAATAAAGAAGCTGCTTTCCAAGGGCCCATCGTGTGGCTACTGCTTGGACCGATACCAACTTTAATGATATCAAAAATACTTATACTCTCCATGCTATTTTATTTCGTGTTTATGATGATTCGGCTGAGGACACCCCTCCCATAAATTCGACCCCAAAAATAGCTTTAAAATCAATATGCTGTATTACTTAAATAGCTCAACTTTATTATTAATTTCTTCATATTGAATGTTGTAAGCATTCATTTTTTCTATTAATGAGTTGTAATTTTCTTTGCTAAATAGCTCTATACCAACCACTGCAGGCCCGTTTTCACGGCTATTCTTCTTCACATATTGGAAATACGTGATGTCATCTGTTGGGTTTAGAACGTTTACTAAATATTCTTTAAGCGCTCCTGCACGTTGCGGGAAAGTTATCAAAAAGTAATGTTTTAAGCCTTCATACATTAATGAACGCTCTTTAATTTCTTCCATTCGGGTAATATCATTGTTGCTTCCGCTAATGATGCAAACCACTTTTTTACCTGCAATTTTATCTTTAATTTGATTCAATGCTGCAATTGATAAGGCTCCTGCGGGTTCTACCACAATTGCATTTTCATTGTATAACTTTAACATGGTCGAACAAATTTCACCTTCTTCTACCAGTATAATCTCATCCAGTACATCTTTACAAATTTCAAACGTCAAGGCTCCTGGCTGTTTTACAGCTGCTCCATCAACAAATTTTTCGATGTGATCCAGCTTTATACGTTCTCCGTTTTCAATGGAACGTTTCATAGAAGGCGCGCCTGCGGGTTGTACGCCGATGATTTTTGTTTCCGGCGATAACTGGCTTAACACACTTCCTAAACCTGCAGCCAATCCACCTCCACCAATTGGTACGATCACGTAATCAATTGCCTGTCCGGCTTGCTCAATTATTTCCAGTCCAACGGTACCTTGGCCTTCAATTACTTTTTTATCATCAAACGGATGAACAAACACCCTGTTGTTTTCTGTGCAGTAACGCATCGCTTCGCTAAAGGAATCATCATAGGTATCACCTACTAAAACAACTTCAATGGATGATTTACCAAACCATTTCACTTGTTTCACCTTCTGCTGAGGCGTTGTAACAGGCATAAATATTTTACCCTGTATGCCCAATTTATGACAGGAATAGGCAACACCTTGTGCATGGTTACCTGCACTGGCACAAACAACACCTTGCTTTTTCTCCGCTTCCGTAAGCGAAGCAATTTTGTTGTAAGCACCTCTTATCTTGTAGGAACGCACTACTTGCATGTCTTCTCTTTTCAGATAGATAGAAGCATTTAGTTCCTCCGAGAGATTTAAGCTAAGATTAAGTGGTGTTTTTTCAACCACACCACTTAATCTTAATTGTGCATCCAACACTTTTTTTATATCAACTGTGTTTTCAGTTACAATCATTATTTATTAGGTCTTAATTTTCTAACAGCAGCACCAGCTTTCCACAATTCTGATTCTCTGATTTCTTTTAATTCTGCATCTAATTTCTCACGGTAGTCTGATTTACTTCCTTCGGAAATAACGCGAGCAGCTTCTTTTCCAGAGGAAACGCTGTCATACAATTGTTCGAATACAGGAACTGTTGCATCTTTGAATTTTGATTTCCAATCCAATGCTCCACGTTGTGCTGTTACAGAAGTATTTGCATACATCCAATCCATTCCGTTTTCAGCAACCAATGGCATTAAGCTTTGTGTTAGCTCTTCTACCGTTTCATTGAATGCTTCAGATGGAGAGTGCCCTTTTTTTCTTAATACAGAGTATTGTGCCTCGAATAATCCAGCCAATGCTCCCATTAAGATTCCACGCTCACCTGTTAAGTCAGAGTAAACTTCTTTTTTGAAATCTGTTTCGAATAAGTATCCGGATCCAACTCCGATTCCCATTGCGATTACTTTTTCTCTTGCTTTACCAGTTGCATCCTGGAAAATTGCGAAAGAAGAGTTCAATCCTTTTCCTTCTACAAATAATCTTCTCAAGCTGGTTCCGCTACCTTTAGGAGCAACTAAGATAACGTCCACATCTTTTGGTGGGATGATGCTTGTTTGCTCGTTAAACGTGATTCCAAAACCGTGGGAAAAATAAAGTGTTTTGCCTGCAGTCAAGTGTTTTTTCACCGTTGGCCACAATGCAATTTGTCCTGCGTCAGAAAGTAAGAATGCAATGATGGTTGCTTTGCTCAATGCTTCTTCAATATCAAACAGGTCTTTTCCTTCAACCCATCCGTCCTTTTTTGCTTTTTCCCAAGTCTTGCTTGTTTTACGTTGGCCAACAATCACGTTGAAGCCATTGTCTTTCATATTTAAAGCTTGTCCAGGCCCTTGAACACCATAGCCAATTACAGCGATGGTTTCGCCTTTTAGTGTTTCTTTTGCTTTACTAAGTGGAAATTCTTCGCGAGTGATTACATCTTCTAGTACACCGCCAAAATCGATTTTTGCCATTTTTTTTGTTTTAGTTGTTGATAGATTAATAGATTAGTTAATTGCGTTTAGTTCTAATTCAGGTAAATAAGCTGTGATGCTTTTCATGTTTCTTTCCAAGGCTACTCTTCCGGATCTCACAAACTCAATGATTCCAAAAGGTTCCAGCTCCTTGTAAGCGTCCATGATTTCAACCTCTCCTCCTGTTTTTTCTACAATCACGTATTGCTCCTCCAGCATCATTATTTTTGATTCTATTTTGTGCAATACTTCATGTAAGGAAGATCCCAGCTCCAGGTTTTGTGTAGATACTTTAAACAAAGCTGTTTCAGAAACAACCAAATCTTTGTTTTCGTAACCATACACAACGTACACTTCAATTATTTTGCGAATTTGCTTTACCAGGTTTTCTACTGTTGCTTCATCCGAAAAAAGGGTGATGGTATGTCTGGAGATCCCTTTCCGTTCTGTTTCCGAAATGGTGATGCTCTCAATATTCAGTCTTCTGCGGGAAAACAAGGCTGTCAGTTTGTTTAATAAACCGATTCTATTTTCCGAAAAAACAGATATGGTATATGTGTTTTGTGTTTTCATTTTCTGATTATTCTAAACGCATCTCACTTACTCCTGATCCTGTTGCGACCATTGGAAATACGTTGTGTTGTTTTATTACGGTTACATCTAATAAATAAGGAACATCTGATTCCAGCATTCTTTCCAAGGCCCCTTCCAGTTCATCACGTGTAGCTACCTTTTCTCCAAAGATTCCGAAGCCTTTTGAAATAGCAACAAAATCAGGGTTTTGAAGCTCTACAAAAGAGTAGCGATTGTTGAAGAACAACTCCTGCCATTGTCTAACCATCCCTAAATAATTATTGTTGAGGATAATTATTTTCACCGGTAATTTACTTTGTGCAATGGTACCTAATTCCTGTATGGTCATTTGGAAACAACCATCTCCAATCACCGCGATTGCCTCGCGTTTTGGGTTGGCTACCTTTACACCAAAAGCTGCAGGTAATGCAAAGCCCATGGTACCCATCCCTCCGGAGGTTACCCATCCGTCTGTTTTTGCAAAGTTGTAATAACGAGCAGATATCATTTGGTGCTGACCAACATCGGCGATGATGGTAGCGGTCCCTTTTGTTTTTTCGGATAATAAATTGATTACCTCACCCATGGTGATAGCCCCACCGGCATGCGGTTGTATTTCCGCCTTGATTACTTTTTCATATTCCAGCTTATGTAATTCTTTAAATTGATTCAACCAGGCCGTATGCTCTTTTTTATCGATCAACGGAAGCAATGCTTTCAATACTTCTTTGGCATCACCTACCACAGGTGCTTCTGCTTTTACAATTTTATTTATTTCAGCCGGGTCGATGTCAATATGAACGATTTTCGCGTTTGTTGCAAACTTGCTTAATTCTCCGGTTACACGGTCATCAAAGCGCATCCCCAAGCCTATAATCACATCGGCTTCATTGATCAATACATTGCTTCCGTAGTTACCATGCATACCCAACATACCCACATACAATGGATGATCAACCGGGAAAGCCGATAAACCAAGCAATGTAGAAGCTGCAGGTATTCCTGATTTTTCAGCAAATGCCAACAATTCCGCTTCTGCCTTAGCGATCAAGACACCGTGACCAACGAACAAATAAGGTTTTTTTGCACCGTTGATCAGTTTAGCTGCAGCAGCCACCTGATCTGGTTTTGGGACGATGCGTGGGTGATAATTGGACAACTGTTTGCATTTTTTATATTCAAACGGTTTGGTCATTTTATCCTGTTGCGCATTTTTTGTTACATCAATGAATACTGGACCTGGACGGCCGCTGTTTGCAATATAATAAGCCTTTGCCATTACCTCCGGAATTTCATCTGCACGTGTTATCTGGAAGTTCCATTTTGTTATAGGCGATGTAATGTTCATCACATCTGCTTCCTGAAAGGCATCTGTTCCTAACAAGGTATCTTTCACCTGACCTACAATGCAGATCATAGGCGTTGAATCCATCAATGCATCGGCAATTCCGGTAACCAGGTTCGTTGCTCCGGGACCAGATGTCACCAGGCAAACACCAGGTTTTCCAGAAACCCTTGCATATCCTTGTGCAGCATGTGCAGCACC
Source organism: Bacteroidia bacterium (assembly GCA_035696085.1). Taxonomy (GTDB): domain Bacteria; phylum Bacteroidota; class Bacteroidia; order 2-12-FULL-35-15; family 2-12-FULL-35-15; genus 2-12-FULL-35-15. The sequence goes on from DASRRA010000204.1 coordinate 11,701, forward strand.
TTGTTCATGACGAACGAGGATATGGTTGATTCTATCCATGTAATCATACAACGCGTCGTAAACCGGCATGATGGCACCACCTGGATAACCGAATATGGTTTCCGTTCCTTCTTCTACAAGGCAACGCATAATTGCTTCTGCTCCGGTTATTGCTTGCTCCTTTTCAGAATTTTGCGCCGTCTTGGGTTTTGTATTATTGAGTGTTTCTGTTATTTTCATAATTCAAATTATATATCGGTTAAGCATCCCGCACTTGCTTCGCTCACGTTTCTTGCATATTTATAAAGAACTCCTGTTTTTACTTTTAAATCAGGCTGTTTCCACTGTGCTCTTCGTTTCGCCATTTCTTCACTGGTAATTTCCACATCAATTTTATTATTGATGGCATCGATGTTAATGGTATCTCCATTTTTTATCAATGCGATGTTTCCACCTTCTTGTGCTTCCGGGCAAATGTGTCCGACCACAAATCCGTGGGTACCACCGGAGAACCTACCATCGGTAATTAATGCCACTGAATTTCCCAATCCAGCGCCAATGATGGCAGCCGTAGGTTTCAACATTTCCGGCATTCCGGGTCCGCCTTTCGGTCCTACATAGCGTATGACCACTACATGTCCAGCTTTTATTTTATTTGCTTTTAAGCCCTGATCCATTTCTTCTTCTGAATCAAATACAATGGCTTCTCCTTTAAATTGTTCTCCTTCTTGTCCGGAAATTTTTGCAACAGCACCTTTTTCAGCAATGTTACCATGCAATATCTGGATGTGTCCGGTCGCTTTTAATGGGTTATTCAAAGGGCGCAACAAATCCTGTTCGGCACCCAATGGTTTGATATCTTTTAAATTCTCAGCGATTGTTTTACCGGTTACAGTTAACTGGCTGCCATCAATTAGTCCGGCATCCAATAGTGTTCTCATCACAGCAGGTGTTCCGCCCAACTTATGCAAATCCTCCATTAAATATTTTCCGCTTGGTTTTAGATCGGCTAATACCGGAACTCTATCTGTTACGTTTTGAAAATCTTGCAAGGTTAATTTAATACCCGCCGCATTCGCTATAGCAATCAAGTGCAACACGGCATTTGTAGAACCACCCATTACGGTTACAATTACCAATGCATTTTCAAATGCCTGGCGGGTCAATATGTCTTTTGGTTTGATATCTTTTTCAAGTAGCAAACGCATGTAATTTCCAACAGAAAAACATTCTTGCTTTTTTGCTTCACTTACTGCAGGTGAAGAAGAACTGTATGGCAGGCTCATTCCTAAACATTCAATAGCGGATGACATGGTATTGGCCGTATACATACCACCACAAGCACCAGGGCCAGGGCATGATTTCATGATGATTTGTTCGTACTCATCATCGGAGATTCCTCCTCTTACTTTTTTCCCATAGGCTTCAAAGCAAGAAACGATATTCAGTTTCTGACCATTGTGGTTTCCACCTTTTATGGTACCACCATATACCATGATGGATGGACGATTTAAACGAAGCATAGCGATTAATGCACCCGGCATGTTTTTATCACATCCCGGAACGGCTACCAATCCATCATAACAATGTGCTGCAGTGATGGTTTCCATAGAGTCTGCAATGATTTCACGCGATACCAATGAATAACGCATTCCTTGAGATCCGTTGGTGATACCATCACTCACCCCAATGGTCGCGAATTGAAGTCCAACCAGGTTTGCATCCACAACCCCTTGTTTTACCCAAGTGCCCAATTGCGCTAAATGCATATTACAGGTATTGCCTTCGTAACCGGTTGTCCCGATTCCGATTTGCGCTTTGGCCATGTCATCTTTTTTCAGACCGGCCCCATAAAGCATGGCACGAGCGGCTGGTAGTTCGTCATTTTGTGTATATATCCAACTATGTTTGTTTAACTTTTTATCCATTTTGCAATTTATTTTTTAGCAATATTAGATGAATGAATGCTTTCCTTAAACTTAATATTAAAACTTACTATGATGCCTATTTGAATTTTATTGGATCATTACTCGCCTTTTACTCTATATTTACTGCTATTTTAATGTAATTTAATTACGACATCCAAGCCCTATTTTATTTCGACTATTGTAATACCTTATCGTAGTTCAGACTCATTACTTTTGATTTTCCGGTTACCAAGTCTGAGTATTCTTTTGCCAGTTTTGCTCCTAATGTTTCAGAAAATGGTTTTGAAAATTTCACCTCATCTACGGATTCTATTCCCACTAATTCTGCTGCAGTACCTGTGTAGAATGCTCCTTCAGCGCCTTTTAAATCAGCCGGTTTCAAATGTTGTTCTTTCAGCGGTATGTTTAGCGCTTTTGCTAATTCAATTACTGTTTTTCTG
>DASRRA010000205.1:0-1576 GCA_035696085.1 Bacteroidia bacterium
AAGAAAAACAATCCGCGAAAGATTAGGCGATGAATCAATTGCCATAACAAGCAATTGGCCGGATTTTATTAAATCCGATTCCACATTTAATTATTTAAGTACGTGGCACTATATAAATGTAAAACAAGGTTTATCACAAAATGAATTCAATGCTGCATTAGGAAATGATACGCTGACAAATGCGTACACCAAACTTAATTTCCTGATCGCCGAATTAAAAAATAAACAATTACCCCTTGATAAAAAACAAATGTACCTGCGCCTCTTGATCCACATAGCCGGCGATATACACCAGCCCCTGCATGTTGGACAATTTGAAGACCTGGGTGGCAACCGCATTCGATTGCAATGGTTTGGCGAATCAACAAACCTCCATAGTTTATGGGATGAAAAATTAATTGAATTCCAAAAACTCAGCTACACCGAATATACTTTATGGATCAATCATACAACCAAGGCACAACGCAAACAATGGCAGGAACAACCGTTGAATGAATGGTTTTTTGAATCCTATCAGCTTGCCGGGAAAATTTATAACAGTGTTACTCAACCAGAGCCAAAGCTTAGTTTTCGATATAATTTCGATTATATCGAAATGCTGAACACTCAATTATTAAAAGGCGGCGTTCGGCTTGCTGGTCTGCTAAATTCAATTTTCGGATAGTTTCTATAGCTTCTTTGCGTTGGAACAATCAGTTTGCATTTAGAAAACTTTAACGTCAATTACCACCAAAGTGGTATTGGATGCACGTTGTATTGCAACTAATTTGCACTTGTAAACTAAATTCCTATGCGCAGAAAAAAAATGCCTCATTTCATAAGACTAACGAGGCTTGCATTGAAGAGTGTGTGGTATGCATTAACAATACCAAATGATCCTTATCATGAAAAGAAAGTGAATTTTTGGAATATGCCGATACGAAAAAGAGAAAGTGAATACAGGTAACATTCCCCTTTTGTAAATTAAATATGTTAAGAAATTTTAACCACAATTACCTACAAAGTGGTATTTTCTTTATTTCATATTGAAGCTAATTTGCAGTTATAAATTATTACAATGAGAAGAAAAAAATTGCCATACATTATCAGATTAATTCGGGTGTCTTTAAAATGGACATGGCGTGCATTGATGATGATCCCTAAAGAAATAATTTCCGGGACTACACCTGCAAGAAAAAAAGAAAGACAATACAGGTAATATCGAAATATTAGGACTATTAAGCAAAGCATTTTTTTTTAGAATTGAAAGGCGTAGAAACGATTATAATTTTTGCCTACTTACCCTTTCTTATTATTCGCTTTCTATGCTGTGTTCCCCAAACTTGAAGTTCCTCAATTAATTTTTCCAGGGTTTCGCCATAAGGTGTCATCGAATATTCTACTACTACAGGAACGGAATCATACACTGTACGTTTTACAAGCTCATTCATCTCCAGCTCTCTTAATTCCTTTGACAACATTTTATCAGTGATACCATGCACCTGTTTTGCCAGTTCACTAAACCGTTTATTGCCAAATTGCAAAGCAAGAATAATAGGCAGTTTCCATTTACCGCTTAAAATATCCAATGCATCCC
>DASRRA010000206.1:0-3186 GCA_035696085.1 Bacteroidia bacterium
ACTTTTCCGCCAGGAACATGTAAGGTAATGAAGTCACTTGTTTTTAAGAGGGTTTCCATGGGCACTGTTGTTATTTTAACGGATGGTTTTGGATTAACACCTTCTATATCTAATGTAATTAAAGCATCTTGTAAGAAAGGATCAAAAGCAACCACTTTCATTCCACTGCCCAAAGCTATTTTGGCAACAGCCTGGCCAATACGTCCAAAGCCTACAATACCAATGGTTTTACCTTTAAGCTCAATACCTTTTGCGTATTTTTTCTTCAATGCTTCAAACTGTGTAGCGCCATTTACAGGCATTTGACGGTTGCTATCGTATAAAAAACGAACGCAATTGTACAGGTGAGCAAATACTAATTCTGCTACCGAATGAGAAGAAGCTGCCGGTGTGTTTACCACTGCAATCCCTTTATCACGCGCATAATCCACATCAATATTATCCATTCCAACACCACCGCGACCAATTAATTTAAGGCCTTTGCACGCATCAATAACATCTTTGCGAACTTTTGTTGCACTTCTCACAGTTAAGCCGATATAATTCTGTGCATTCAATGTTTCTGCAAGTGCTTCCTGAGCAACCTTTTCTGTTACTACTGTAAATCCGGCTTTTTCAAGAAGTGCTTTTCCTTGTGCATCAATTCCATCATTCGCTAATATTTTTTTGCTCATTGTCGTAGGTGTATTTAAAATTTCAGGACACAATTTTACTGATTTTTTAGCAATTTTCAGGGGTTTTGGAAAAATTTTAATGTCGATCGAAGCTTAATTTTTTACGACTTTAGCTTTCAGTTTATGAACCAACTGAAGATGTTGATTTGTGTAGTGGCTGGCATCCCCAGTAATCTCCGCGGTATAAAGCATACCTGGGTCGGGTAAAGGTGCCACTTTAATAACTGTATCCTTTTCATTTTTCATTCTAAACAACAGCTCTTCACGCAGATCATATGCCTTCGCATATCTTTTAGCAATAACACTTTGAGAAATAAGAGAATATCCTAATAGCATACCTGTAAAGAAAAGGCTTAAAATCTTTAAATAATTCAATTGTTTTGAAGAAAACAAATGGCAATAGCCGGCATAGAAACTAATACTACAGCAATAAACCGTAAATAGAAAAGAGGCTAAAAACCATGCACGGGCAGGACCCGTTTCAGACATAATGTAAGCAATCAGGTAAAATAAAACAGCTAAAATGGAGACAAATAATATGGTTATTTTTTTTGTAAACGGAAGAAATGCATAGTTTATATTCAATAATTTTTTCTCGCGGGCCTCATTGCCTACAAACACAAATACAGTAAAAAAAGCAATAACTATGTGAAAATGAAGTGGGATATAGATTATAAAGAATTTTACAAATGACTTTGCAGTAATAAAAAAAGAAAAGAAAAACTGATGCCTCGGTAAAAGCTGGTCCCTTAAATAATTACCAGGTGCTAAAATTGTAATTGTTGCAGCAATACTGAGTGAAGAAAATGCAACCAATAGTTTTTGTTGCCTACTTTCTTTAATGAACAGTAAGATGCTACCTCCTAAATCGTTCAAAGAGTTTGAGCGAAATGATTTGTAATTGCGAAGCAACACAAAAGCTAGAATGCAGATGAAAACAATACTGTATACCTCCGAAGATCCCCCAATGTATATAAAGCAGACAGCTATTGCCAGGTTATTTATCTGGGTTGTCCTTTGCCGTAGAATAAAAACAAATCCCCATACAAGTGCAACAATGCAAAATAAATAAACTACATTTCCTGTACACCAGAACCAGGTTTCTCCTATGTCCAGGCTCAAAAAGAATAATGCTGATAAAAAAGACAGGCTAAGCATCCATTTGGTAAGCACATTAAATTCAAAATGAAAATATGTAAGCAACTGACTGAAGCATCTGTAAATTCCAATTGCAAGTAAGATAAATGTACCTGTTGGAACGAGGAAAAAGAAATCGGGATTTAGGATTTTAAACAGCGTACTTAACACAGTAAAGGCGGCAAATCTCCCGGACCACGTCATGTATAAATTTGTTACAACTTTAATAATGCCAATCCTCTCTATTTCAACGATAAAAAAATAGTCGTCTGTACTAATTCTAAAATAGAAGCAGAGGAGTATAATCAGTCCTACAAACAGTGATAGTAAACCGGAAAAGCCGTAAATATATTTCTTGCTCATATTATTAGACGATTACCGGTGTTGTAAAGCCAGTTCGGCAACTTCTTCACCGATTAAACTACCAATTGAAATTCCCATTCCGCCCAATCGAACGGCACAAAATATATGTTTGTTCAAGGCTTTTACAATAGTAGTTTTTTCGTTACCCAACCCCATAATTCCGCTCCAGCGCATGTCAATCTCATAGCTCGTATACGGTAAAATCATTCGCTTTAGCAATTCGTCTAATTTGGTTTGTACCAATTGTGTTAATCCAAATTGTGCGGTTTCCTCTGCCGAAAAATCAAGGTTTCTGCCTCCACCCAACAGCAAGCGATTTCCAACATTTCTAAAATAATAATAACCGGATGTATAATGAAAAGTTCCTTTTAATTTCAGATCAGGAATAGGGTGAGTGATCAGCACTTGTGCACGTGCCGGTTGAACATCAACAAATGGTAACAGTTGCTTTGCAAACCCATTGGTTGCCACAATAAGTTGCTTGCATGAAATGCGAATGTCCGTGGTGGATACGAGTGACACTCGCTGTTCCTGATCTTCAATGGCTTTAATCTCTATCCCGTTGATGATTTCTACACCGGTAGCTCTTACTTGTTTGATCAGGCAATGGATCATTTTGCCTGTATCAATTTGCCCCTCTTCCGTATTCACCAGCATGTGCTTTACTTGTTGTAACCCAAACATTTTGATTTTATCATCGGCCAAGTGATAGGTGTATTGTTTACCCGTTATGGGGAAAAGTTGTTTATTTAAATAGCTTAGCTGATCAGCGCAGCTGGAAAATTCCTGCGTATCATCAAACACCTCATACCCTCCTAAATTTTGAAAATCAATCGCTGCGTCGCCAAGATTTTTTCGTAAACGCAAAAGCCCTTTCCATCGTTTTTCGACCAGTGCAAACAGCTCATTTTCTGAGTGCTTTTTTAAATCGTCGAGTAGTTCGCCAGGGCTTCCAAAACAGGCAAATCCGGCATTTTTTGAACTGGCCCCCATGGGTAGTATTCCACGCTCC
>DASRRA010000207.1:0-2102 GCA_035696085.1 Bacteroidia bacterium
TTTAAACGTAAAAAAATATGTGATCGGATCTCCAATTGACTTAGCTGGTGTTGCAACTCAGCAACATTATCCTAATGATACTTATATGATGAGGCTTGCAGAAATGTATTTGATCTATGCAGAAGCAGCAATGGGAAATACTACTTCTACTTCAGATGTAACCGCAATTGACTATTTTAATAAAGTACATACAAGAGCGGGATTGCCTGCCTACGTTGTTGGAGGTACAAATGGCAGCGGCCCACTTACTCTTGATATGCTTCTTTCAGAAAGATTCAAAGAGTTTGCAATGGAAGGCATGTCATGGTATGATATGGTTAGTCTTCATTATTGGAATCCTTCAAAAGCATTCTCTATTCTGAACTCTCAGGACAGGGGTTTATTTTTTACCAAGCCTGATATTATGCCTAACCCAACTGAATGGACATTTACAAAAACATCATGGTATACAGAAAGAATGATCAATGCTAATGAAGGGAATTTTCTTTTACCAATACCAAATGTTGAGTTAAGCCAGGCGCCTAATCTTCAAAAGCCCCCGGTGGATTATCCGTAAACATTAAAAAAATTATTTTAATAAATAAATTAAAAGTCAATGAAAGCAATAAATAAAATCTTACTTGTATTCTTAATGTCAACTGGTGTTGCAAGTATTTTTATTTCCTGCGATAAGAATAATGACGACTCAGGCACACCTTCAGTAAGCTATGTAAGAATTACAAGACCTGAATCGTCAGATTCATTGTTAGTGGGAGCAGGCCAGGGTCGACTTATTGCAATTGTCGGTAATAATTTGCAGGAAGCAATTGAAGTTTGGTTTAATGACCGGCAGGCAAGGTTGACACCGACATATATTACCAATACATCGATTTTGGTAACGGTGCCTAATCCTATTCCAATGAATATTACCAATAAAATGAAGATCGTTTTCAAAAACGGATTTGTTTTATATCATGATTTTGTAGTACAAATAAGTGCACCATACATTGCCAACATGGTTAGCGAATTTGTTAATGACGGCGATGTAGCAACAATTCGGGGCGATTTCTTTTATGAACCTCTTACTGTAAAATTTGAAGGAGGAGTGGCAGGACAAATTGTTTCAGTTACCGAAACGGAAATCCAGGTGAAGGTCCCCACCGGGGCACAACCCGGACGTATTATTATCAAAACAAATTTTGGTGAAACGAAATCCAACTTCTGGTTCAGAGACACAAGAAGCCATTTTATCGACAGTGATCCGTATGAAGGTTGGTGGAATTCTAATTATGTTGTAAGTAGCCCGGGACCTGGCGATCCTCCAAAGATCAGTGGAAATTATATTCGTTTCCGAAATCAGATTGGTTCATGGAGCTGGAATGAATTAGCTGGAGGCCCGGCAACTGCTATGCCAGTACACAGTAAAAATATTCCTGATGCTGCTATTTTAAAACCTGAAGATTATTATTTCAAATTTGAAGTAAATACAGTAAAACCATATAATGCAAACGTTGTAAAATTTAATTTGGCGTTGACCAGTGAAGACAACGATGCATACAAATGGAATCCTCCGTATGATACAAAAGGAAAATGGCAAACAGTTGTAATTCCGCTAGAGGAAATATTTGCAAGCTATCATGTAAGACCAACTGTAAGTGCTGCTGGTTATTGGTGCCGGTTACTACTGGGACATGCACCCGGTGACCTGGATGCGGATATGTGTTTTGATAATTTAAGGGTTGTACCAAAAGTTTTACCACAATAATTTTTAAAAGTTTATAACCTGCTATATGATCAAACTATCTTCTTTCAAACTGCTTGCATTGATAAGCTTTATACTATCAATCGGCATTGTGACATCATGTGATAAAAATGATGAGGAGGTTAATTCAGATAAAATACAGTTACTCAGTTTTGGCCCTACTGGTGCAAAACATGGTGATACCATTCAGTTTATTGGCACCAATCTTAATAAGGTTACAGCTATTCAATTTACAGGAACGAATGCAACAGTAAATCAGGCTGATTTTAAAAAGCAAACATCAGACAACATTCGATTGCTGGTACCACAAGCTGCAGAAAAAGGTTATGTAACATTAAAAACACCAGAAGGTGATATCGTT
>DASRRA010000208.1:0-12341 GCA_035696085.1 Bacteroidia bacterium
GAATCCAAATGGAACAATAGATACCACTTTTAAATCAAACAATTCAACTGTTCGTGATCTTGCTCGCCAGGCTGATGGAAAAATTATTGCTGTTGGTGGAGTACCTCAGTTTCCTAGCATTGGCTTCGGTTTCGTAAACCGCTTAAATATGGACGGCTCAAGAGATACGTTATGGCCTTCTATATCTGGTCCTGGAATCGATCCTGTATACTCCGTAACAATTCTCTCAGGAGGGCAGATACTTGTAGGTGGAGAATTTGAGTGGTCGTGGCTTGATGGCAATCCCCCAGCATACCTTTCACTTTTTGATTCAACAGGACATGTTGATTCAACATTTGTTGGACTTGCAGATGGACCTGTTTATACAACACAAGGTGTGGCTAATGATAAAGTAATTATCGGTGGTGCTTTTCATACGTATACCAATGTAGTTAGAAACAGCATTGCCAGAATATACGCTCCTAATGACGTACCTACAGGGATTAAAAAACAGTTGGATAACGCATCCTTTTTGGTATACCCAAATCCTGCCGAAAGCTTTATTCATGCAATCAACCTAAAACAGGGAAGTATAATTACCGTGCGAAATATTTCAGGAGCGGTTATATACAGCGAAAAAGCAATAAATAATCATACCACGCTCAACATTTCAAATTATGCGAATGGAATTTATTTTATAACTGAACAAAATAAAGATCAGATTAGCACACGACGTTTTATTGTGAATAAATAATATTGCATCTTAGAATTAAATGCGTGTACACCCGACAGGTTTTAAAACCTGTCGGGTTTGCTTTTTTTGCAAACACGATGTAAATAAAAAACCCAACAGGTTATAAAAACCTGTCGGGTTATCTGGTATTCCGGTTCTTTGTAGTCGGGATGAATTAAAACAATCCGTTTATCTCCGCATCAATCTTATTAATAATGGCACCAAGGTCTTCTGACTTCTCAGAAAAATTATTATTATCTACGTCAATGATTAGCAGCTTCGCATCTTTATTTTCCTGCTCATAGGAAGTAATAAAAGCTTCATAACGTTCATTCAAACGCTTTAAATAATCAAGTCGGATAGCGTTCTCATAATCTCGTCCGCGTTTTGAGATTTGATGTACAAGCGTAGGTACAGAAGCACGCAGGTATATCAATAAATCAGGTGGTGATATAAATGACTCCATGAGCTTGAATAAAGCAAAATAGTTTTCAAAATCACGGGTAGTCATTAAGCCCATTTGATGTAGGTTGGGCGCGAAAATATACGCATCTTCATAAATGGTTCTATCTTGTATAACGGTGTGACCGCTGTTGCGGATTTGTTGCACTTGTCCGAAACGGCTATTTAAAAAGTATACTTGAAGGTTAAAGGACCAACGTTGCATATCTTCATAAAAATCGTTCAGATAGGGATTATCATCAGCATCTTCAAAATGAGGGTGCCATTTGTAATGTTTTGATAAAAGTGTGGTTAAAGTTGTTTTCCCAGAGCCAATGTTTCCTGCTATTGCTATGTGCATATTTTCTATAACTGTTTAAAAACCGAAAACGAAAATACAAATTCTAACAGGCTGAACGAAGAAAAAAAAGAAATTGTGAATAAGTTTCTTCGTAGGCCGTAGCCTTTGCGAAAGCCTGTCGTGCGGTGGGCGCTTACTCTCCTCTCGGAGCAAATAATTGAATAATACTATCTTTTTGCAAAGCCAATACCCCCATTTCAAGCCTAAAGTTCTTAAAATCCTTTAGCGGTATTTCATATTGTGTTTCTTCGGAAGTTTTTAGATCATACGCTTGTATATCTGTTCCTCTGGAAAAGAAAACACGTCCGTTAAACGGTTGGAACTGTCGCACATCTTTTATTGGAATAGTTTTGTAATAAGTGCCATAAATATCAAAAATTAATATGCCTGTACCGGGGCTATTCAAATAAACTTTATTATCATATTCCAGCAATGCATCCGGCTGTAAGTTAACACCCAGCAAAACCGATAGGTTCCCGGTTTTTTGTGTGGGGGTCAAGTTTTGATCGAGACGCACCAGTTGCAAATTTTGTTGATCATAAATCCACATACTGCTGTTGTTGGAGGAACATACCAATTGTGTTTGTATAAATCCCAGTTTATCAAAACTGATCGGGTCACCATTTTGACTCAATGTGTTGTCCAGGAAAACTGCAATGAGATAGCTCTTGTAAAACACCAATACTTTCAACATATTGGAAGCATCTACAAAGGATATGTTACCAAAATTTTTATTACTGTATTTGTAGAGTTGTTTTCCTGTTTTATCATATTTTGTAAGTACGTTTGCTTTTACCGTATACACGTTGCTTTGATTATCGGTTGTGAAAAAATCCGCTTGTGAAGCAATACTTTTCAGAAGTTGAAAATGGGTGGTGTCCTGTGCAACAAGGGAAAAAGAAAAAGAAGCCAACGAAATAATCAACAGCACTTTTATTTTTTTCATAGTATTCCTGGTTCCTAATGTTTGTTTAGCAAATATACACTTAACCTGACAGGTTTATGATAATGAAAAGTGTTTAATTAAATGTTGAGGTTATAAATATGAGCCTGTCAGGTTTAATGATGAGTTACTTATCTTAAACCTGACAGGTTGCATTTAAATCATTTACCCGTTGATTCATAAGTTTATCCGAATTCATTTCCTTAAACCTGTCAGGTTAAATGCTCGGTGGGTCCGGGCTGAATTGCTGATCAACAAAGTGATCCGTTGGTGCTGTTTTCACAATTCCTGCCAGCTGAAGAATTTCTTCAATGTATTTTCTATCGTTTGACAAACGAGGAACTTTATGCTGTCCTCCCAGTTTATTTTTCATCTTAAACCATTTGTAAAATGTATCCTTTGCAACTGCATGAATAATTGGGTCTTTCAAAATAAGGTTTTGATATCGTTTGGCTTCATAATCGGAATTGATTGATTTTAAAGCCACATCCAGCTCCTGTGTAAATTGCTTCACAGAGTCAGGAGCCACTTCAAATTCAATCACCCATTCATGTGCGCCATTCTCGTTCTGATTCATATAAACTGGTGCAGCTGAATACTCCTTTATTTGGGATTTCGTTTTCTCACATGCTCTTGCAATGGCTTTATCCGCATTATCCACCATCACCTCTTCTCCAAAAGCATTCATAAAATGTTTGGTGCGACCGGTAATTCTGAACCGATACGGATTCAAAGAAGAAAACTTAATTGTATCTCCGACCATGTAACGCCACAAACCTGCATTGGTAGAAATAACCAATGCATAATTCGTATCCAGGTTCACCTCATCTAATGTTACTGTTGGCGGATTTTCCTGTTCCAGATTTTCAATAGGTATAAATTCATAATAAATACCGTAGTCCAGCATTAGCAAAAGTTCATCCGAATTGTGTTGATCCTGTATTCCAAAAAAACCTTCGGATGCATTGTACAACTCCAGGTAATTCAAATCTTCTTTGTTGAATATTTTTTTGAATTGTTCTTTGTAAGGCGCAAAGCTTACACCTCCGTGAAAATATACTTCTAAGTTGGGCCACACTTCCGAAATAGAACGTTTCCCCGATTCTTCCAGTACACGTTTCATGATGAGTAACATCCAGGAAGGAACACCGGCCAAACTTACTACATTTTCATTCATGGTGGCTTGTGCAATTTTTTCCAGCTTTTCATCCCATTTATCCATCAATGCAATGGACAATTCCGGAGCGCGAAAAAATTCAGCCCATACAGGGAGGTTATTGATAACGATAGCAGATAAATCGCCATGCTGCATTTCAAATTGTCCCCGATGTTCTGTTACTAAGCTTCCTGCCAATGCCAGATTTTTTCCGGTAAATAATTGTGTCTCGGGATTAAGAGCACAATGAATGGATATCATATCACGTCCACCATTATAATGACAATCGTTCAATGATTCCTGGCTTACCGGTATGTACTTACTTTTATCATTGGTGGTGCCGGATGATTTTGCAAACCATTTTATATCGGTATTCCACAAAACATTCTGTTCACCTTTGCGAATTCTGTCAATAAAAGGTTTTAAAGATTCGTAGCTTTGGATGGGAACATTTCGTTTGAATTGTTCCGAGGTGAAGATACTTTCATAATCATACATCAATCCCCATTGTGTATGCTTTGCCGCGTCAATTAATTTACGCAGGCATTCCTCCTGAACTTCATGCGGATACTTGATGAAGAGTTCAATCTGATGCATTCTTTTTTTCATCCACCAGCTGGCTATGGAATTGATTAACTGCATACCGTTCGTTGTTTCGTGTAGTGGTTTAAGATTTTTTTCTTTTATTAAAATACGTTTCTATTTCTTCTCTGCTTAATGCGTTGAAACACATTTCTTTCGTCAACATCCCTTTGCGTGCAACATATGCTCCATATTTCATATCATTATATCCATTCTTTTCATGCGCATCGGGGTTAATGGAAATTTTCACTCCTTTTTCCAAACAATACGGAATCCAGCGCCAATCAATATCCAGGCGATACGGATGTGAATTTAATTCAATGATAACACCATTTGCTGCACAGGCATCAATTATTTTTTTATGATCAATCGGATAACCTTCACGTGAAAGCAATAGCCTGCCTGTAGGATGCCCGAGTATAGTGGTATATGGGTTTTCAATTGCTTTTAGTATACGTGCCGTTGCTTTTTCTTCTGTCATCTTTAAATTAGAATGCACGGATGCCACAACAAAATCAAAGGTCTTTAAAACATCTGTTGTATAATCCAGGGAACCATCATTTAAAATATCACTCTCAATTCCTTTGAAAATTTTAAACGGTTTCAGTTGTGCATTTAATTTTTCAATCTCCTGGTGTTGTTCAATGATGCGCTCTGGTTTCAAACCATTTGCATAAAAGGCCGATTGGGAATGATCGCAAATCCCCAGGTATTCATATCCCAATGCCTTACAATGTTCTGCCATTTCCTTGAGGGTATGTATACCATCGCTATACGTACTGTGATTATGCAGAATACCCTTTAAGTCTGTAAATTCAACCAGCTTGGGAAGTTTATTCGCGCGCGCCAATTCAATTTCTTTTAATCCTTCTCTTAACTCCGGTTCAATATAAGGTAATTGATAGAATTCATAAATTTCTTTTTCGGAAGCTGGGTGTTTAATCGTCAATTCATCCAATTGATACAAATGCTCACTGTCAGCAGTGGTTTTAAACAGTGTTGCATAAAACTCTTCGGGTTTACAGGTGATAATATTTAACTTCACGTGGTAATTATTTTCCAGTTCACTTACATCCACCAGCTCATCGGTTGCAATCACTATTTCAATCTTATCAATGATCTCCGCTTTTCTGCGCATAGCACCGGTGAGTGATACCAGTTCCGTTTTATACTTCATTTTCAGCGTTTCCACCAGGTTATTGGCAAAATCTTCCAGGCTGGCATAATGAAATTTTCCGCGGTTAGACTGGTGAAATTCGATTTGCTTTTTTACCTGGTCTTGCGTTTTTGCTCCAAAACCTTTTAGTGTGGTCAGGCGATTTTCATTGCAGGCATATAATAGTTCGCCAACGCTTTCCACCTGCAATTCTCTCCACAGTTGTCCCACCTTTTTAGGTCCGATTCCTTTTATGCCCAACATATCCACAATGCCTACCGGTGTTTTTTCCAGCATAGCAGCCAGTTCTTTCAAGCTACCGGTAGTTTGCAATTCATTTATTTTTGAAGCAATGCTTTTTCCTATTCCTTCTATCTTTTCCAATTCCTGAAGTGATAAACCTTCTAATGCAATGTCTGTTTTATCAAGTTTAAATGCAGCATTGGCAATCGATTTTATTTTAAAAGGGTTCTCCTCGTGCAACTCCATGAGCTGTGCGGTTAATTTTAATTGCTGTGCTATTTCTTCGGTTGTCATACGTTGGTAACTATTTTTGAGCATGGTAAATTGCTACAAAAGCCTGTAATTTGCAATTCAATTTCCATATTTATTTATTAATTTTAAAAATCCTTGTAGTAATTTGCACCGGCTCAACATTAATTCGACAAAACACCATGAAGCTCATTTTACGATTTACTTTTTGTATCAGCCTTTTTTTTATTTCTTTTCTACTTGTTGCACAGAATGGAAAACTTCCTCCGTTTCAACTGCAAATTCAGGCAATTAACGGAACCAATCTTCCCGGACTTCATTCCTGTTCATTTGCCCAAATGGGTGATAAATGGTTATTTATTGGCGGTCGTACCAATGGCTTGCATGGCTTGAACAGTAATGATGGTTTCCCTCCTGAATTTAGAAATAATGAAGTGATTGTAATGGATACCTCTACCTGGAAGTTTTATGCAGCAACACTTAATCAACTTCCTGCACAAACAGCTGATCCTATGCGTTCCACCAATATGCAATACATACAGCAAGGGGATTATTTATATATGGTAGGCGGATATGGTTATGATAGCTTGCAAGAGGGACAAGTAACCTTTCCTGTGCTTACGGCCGTTCATGTTCCGAAAATGATTGATGCGGTTATCAATGCAAAACCTATTTCATCGGCCATACGCCAGTTGACAGATACCAATATGCGCATTTGCGGTGGAGAGTTGATCAAATTAGGAAATGATTATTATTTATTATTCGGACATAATTTCAACGGCACTTATGATAATAAAGCTTCTTCCGTATTATTTTCACAGGAATACAGTAACCGCATTAAAAAATTTAATTTAAGTGATAATGGGAATGTCATCACGCTTTCCAATTTCACCATACTAACAGACACGACTAATTTTCATCGCCGGGATTTAACCGTATGCCCTGTAGTTAAACCCGATGGCAGCTTTGCTGTGGGTGCTTATGGGGGTGTTTTTCAAAAACAGGCAAACTTGCCTTACCTCGAACCTATCCTTCTTTCAGCACCGGGAACAACAGAAATAAAATCCTACAAGCAAGTGATGAGTCAGTATACTTGTGCCGTACTGCCGATTTACGATGCTACTAAAAAAAATATGTATACCACTTTTTTCGGCGGTATCAGTTTGAACGACTATGATGCTACATCTGGGAAATTAAAGCGTGACACCTTAATGCCGTTTATAAATGATGTCACCACACTTACACAGTATGCCAACGGTACAATGGAAGAAACCATTCTCCCCTTACAGCTACCGGGATTACTGGGTTGCAACGCCAAATTTGTTTTGAATAAAGCAATTGCCAGTTATTCAAACGATGTGATCAATTTGAATCAATTACCAACTACTACACAACTCATTGGTTACGTCGTTGGTGGAATTAAAGCACAAGCCGGTAATTTTGGAAGCAGTGCGGCTAACAACATTATTTACAGGGTTTATTTAACTCCTTTGACGAGTGCTGTTAATGAAATAAGCAGTATTCAACAATTGAATCTCTACCCCAACCCTGCATCACAAACGGGAAATACAACACTGGAGTTTACATTAAAACAAAGTGATCAGCTGCATATACGACTTACCGATATTACCGGGAAAGAAATACAAGTTATACAGGACATCCGTTTAGCGGCTGGTGTACATCGCATTAAAATCAACACCGATAATTTAACATCCGGCTTTTATTTATGTGAATTGGAAGGCACGGGTGTAAAGGTTGTTCAGCGATTAATAATCCAGTAAAAAGACTCGCCACTTTCTGGGTCGAGTCCGTCGGATTGCAAAAAGGAAATGCCCCCGGAGGGGTCACTTCACAATAGATTTCTTAATTCAATATAATCATTCGTTTTGTTTGTGAAAACGCTACGTTACCATTTTGCATCACATTCATTCTGTAGAAATACGTTCCATTTGGAAGTGCATTCAATTCCGTCACTTCAATCGCATGTGCACCTGCAGCATATTGCTCTGATACAATCGTTCTCAATACTCTTCCGGTGATATCAAGTAAATCTATAGTAACAAAGGATGATTGCGCTACCTGAAACTCAATTTGTGATGTATTGCTTGTTGGATTCGGATAGTTTTGTCCTAAATAATTTTGTGTTCCATTCCACGTTGCAACGCTTGTTGATTTTGGACAAATGCGATAGATAGTGCCTTGTGTGGTATACCCGCCTCTTAACGCATAGATGCATTCATCCTTGCCCTGGCGGATTGTTGTTAAACCATCTGAAGTTATATCAGCAAATGTTTTTTTGTTTGAAACAATGTCATATTTAGGTGAATTGCCCATCGTTAAATCGTACAAAATCCCGTTGTCATTATCTCCAACTAAAATGTGGTTTTTAAATTCAGGCATCAATGAACCGGTATAAAATAAACAACCTGTGACAGAAGGTAGCGGTGCGCCCCAGGTAGCAATTGGTTTAATCAATGTAGGATCTGTGCACGCTTGGGTAGTAGAGCTGTTCATATAGTTACCCTCACACGTAGCCCAGCCATAGTTTCCACCTTTGTGAATCACGTTAAACTCATCCCAGGCGTTTAAGCCATTTTCACTGGCATACATCGTATCCGTTTCGACATTGAAACACATTCCAAAACTATTTCTATGGCCGTAACTCCAAATCCTGTCATCATTACCCGTTGTAGGATTTCCATCATCGTAATATGGATTATCTGTTGGAATGCTTCCGTCGGTATTGATGCGAAGTATTTTTCCGTATGGTAGGTTTAATTTGTTTGCATAATTTTTAGTGGCGTCCGTTTGCTCGTAAGCCAATTCACCAATTTGAATATATAATTGCTTTGGTTGAGATGGACGAATACGAATAATTCCACCAACGTGATTGGTAGTACTCGCTGTGTAAATTTGATTAAAGATCAATTTTGGATTCGTTCCCACATTATTGGATTCGGTAAATCTAACCACACGCATGGCTTTCACTGTTTTAGCCGGATTACGATACGTGTAATAAGCATATATATAATGATTGTTGGTAAAATCCGGATCCACCGCAATTCCGTGCAATCCATGTTCTCCGTTCGCATCAACAGAATCTGTTAAGTCATAAAAAGTTCCAATGGATGTCCCATCACTTTTAAATATACGAATGAGGGCATTTGTAGTTGTTGAAGTTGCACCTCCTTTTTGTGTAACAATGTATCGTCCATCCGGAAGCCAATCAAAATCGGAAGGATATAACAGCCCGGTAACAACACCAGTTTGCACATATGTAGAAGGTAATGTTTGTGCATTTATTCCATAAAAAGCAAGCATACTAAAAAGCGTAATTAATTTTTTCATGAGGATGTGGATTATTTATTAGATAAACAAACCTACAAAATTCAGGCGAAATTACAGCCTTTGGTAAAGGCATGCTACAGGGCATAAAATATTACTACATAAATTATATATGCTTAATCACAATCAGTTAGTTAATGAAAGGCACTTCAACAGATTTCATAACAGCTATTTCTTACCTTTGATGACCATGAATACGGCATATATACTTTTGGGAAGTAATGATGGGGATCGTCTCCAGCATTTGGCAACTGCATTAACCCGAATGAAGGAAGAAGCCGGTGCCTTGGTAAAAGAATCGGCTATTTATACAACGGTGGCCTGGGGCTATACAGAACAACCTGATTTCCTAAATCAAGTAGTGTGCATACAAACGGACTTAACACCCCAACAACTGTTAAGCGCATTGTTATCAATTGAAAAAGAAATGGGTCGTGTAAGAGGTCACGCCAAATGGATGCAGCGCATCATCGATTTGGATATTTTATTCTATAACCAGGATGTGATTAACGAGTCGCATTTACACATACCGCATCCTCATTTACAGGATCGTAAGTTTGTATTGGTTCCTTTAAAAGAAATTGCTGCAAGCTATATGCACCCTGTATTAAAAAAAGATGTGGCCACATTAACAGCAGCATGTAAAGATACATTAGAAGTACAAAAACTTATTATAACTACCTGAACCGTGAATTATAAGTTTATTGCAATAGAGGGAACAATTGGTGCAGGAAAAACCACACTTGCAAAAATGCTTGCATCCGAATTGCAAACAACACTTTTACTGGAAGAGTTTGCAGAGAATCCGCATCTTCAGGATTTTTACACGGAACCTGAAAAGCATGCGCTTACGTTAGAGTTATCTCTATTAGTAGAGCGTTATAACCAACTCACGGAACAAGCGGCTCTTCAGCAATTACACGAATCCGCTTGTATTTCGGATTATTACTTTATCAAATCATTGCTATTTGCGAATATCAACTTACCGGAGCCTCAGTTCCTCCTTTTTAAAAAAGTTTTTGAGCTTGTCACTGCGCCACTACCTAATCCTGACTTAATTATTTATTTATACAGGCCTGTAGCGGTTTTGAAAGCAGCCATCGTAAAACGTGGACGTGCATACGAACAACACATTACAAATGCTTACCTGGCTTCTGTTCAACAAGCGTATATGAATTATTTTAAACCTTTAAAGGATAAGAGGGTACTCCTATTAAACATTGGGGAATTAGATTTCGAAAAGAAAAAAGATGATTATAAAAAAATAGTTACGCTTATCAATAAGTCTTACCCGTTGGGGGTTACGGAACTAAACTTATAAAAAATGCCAATCGGCATATAGAATTATAGCGATAATTATATAAAAAATGTAGATAATTTGAAAATTATATTATTTTTGCAGCACATAAATTTTATTTACTCTAATTATTATACAGGAACTAAACAAAATAAAATGAAAAAACAATCTATACAAATTCTAGGGGTTGCGCTTGTGGCTGTTGGATTTACGGCATGCAGCGGACTAGGTAAATTGGTAAAAAATGCCGATAAAATTACCTATAAGGTTACGCCTGATCCTATGGAAATGCATGGTGATAGCGTTGGGATAAGCATTACAGGTACTTACCCACCGAAAATATTCCCCAAAAAAGCGACTGTAACAGTTATACCTGTAATTAAATACAATGGTGGTGAAAAAGAATTGAAGCCGGTTGTATTGATTGGCGAGAAAGTAGAAGGTACCGGTCAAAAAATTGCAAATGCAAAAGGAGGTAGTTTCTCTTACACATCTGATAAAGTTGCGTATGTTCCTGAAATGAGAGTGGCAACATTAGAAATCAAATCGGATGGAAAAGTAAAGAAAAAACAAAAAAATCTTCCAAATAAAAAAGTAGCTGACGGAACTGTTGTTACTCCTTTATTAGTTAAAAATGATGAGAAACCAATTCTTGGAAAAGATAACTTCCAAAAAACAATTCCTTTAACGAAGACTGGTCAAATTTTCTTTATCATCAACCAATCTCAGGTTCGTTCTTCTGAATTAAACAGCGAAGACATGAAATCCTTTAAACAATTTGTTGCGGAAGGTGTTACAAAACAATATGAGTTTAAAGGTGTAAATGTTTCTGCTTACGCTTCTCCGGATGGTGAATTAACATTAAATGAAAACCTTGCTGCTAACCGTGCTAAAGAATCTGTAAAAGCATTGCAAGCAATCATGAAAGATAAAAAATCAAAAGTAGAAGCTGCCTCTTCTAACCCGGCATTCTTCAATACAGTTACAACTGCTGAAGATTGGGAAGGTTTCAAAAAAGCGATGGAAGGTTCCTCTATTGCTGATAAAGATTTGATTTTACGCGTTCTTACGATGTATCCTGACGGAGAAACGCGTGAGAAAGAAATCAAAAACCTTTCAAAAACATACACAGAAGTAGCTGATAAAATTTTACCTCAATTACGTAGATCCGTAATGACTTTAAACGCAGAACAAAAAAGTCGTACAGATGAGCAAATTACTCAGTTAACAACCACTGCTCCTGATAGCTTATCTGTAGAAGAATTATTATACGCTGCTACTTTAACAACTGATTTGAATACAAAATTAGATATCTACAAAAAAGCTGAAGCAAGATATGCAAGCGATTGGAGAACTTCTAACAATGTTGGATACATTTATTTATTACAAAACAAAGCTGCTGATGCAGAGGCTGAATTCAAAAAAGCGGATGGTTTATCTGCAAACAACAGCGCTGTAAAAAATAACTTAGGTATCATTGCACACTGGAAAGGTGACCGTAAAGGTGCTATGGAACTTTACAAATCTGCTTTAAGCGCAGGATCTGAGGTAAACTACAACATGGGTATTTTAGAAATCCAAAATGGTAACTATTCTAATGCAGTTTCTAACTTTGGTTCTAATAACTCTTTCAATTCAGCTTTGGCTAAATTGTTAAGCGGTTCTCCTGATGGTGTTTTTGCAACACTTGATAATGCTCCTGAAAAAGACCAGGCAATTGCATACTACTTAAGAGCAATTGCTGGTGCACGCCAAGGAAAAGCAGATGTTTTGACAAACAATTTACAAATTGCTATTCAAAAAGATGCTTCTTTGAAACAACAAGCTCAAACAGATGCTGAATTCATTAAATTCCG
>DASRRA010000209.1:0-4774 GCA_035696085.1 Bacteroidia bacterium
GTAAAATAACTTATTTCTAACGGAAGCTTCTCTAACACACGTTTGAGGAACACTTTGGAGCGCAATAACTCCACGGTCTCCGCCAATCCATTATCCATTTCCTTTAACTTGTCAACGTCCAATATTTTATTGGCCTGGTTGGTGGATTGCACCTGGATGATGCTGCTGGATTCATAAACAGGAGGTGTATATCGCAAATATAAACGGGCACAAACAAATGCGATAGCCAGCAACACGAGAATCAATGAAAGGCTTTTTCTGGCGATAAAAAGAAATAAACCAAACTCAAATTCACCGCTAAAATTGGAGATACGTTCTTTGTAACGTTCAAAATTTTCGTTGGTGGCCGATATGTTTTCTTGCAGCATGCTTTACAACAATAATTTTGTATCTATTACCTCGTTATTATGCGTGAATATGAATATAAGATAAATCCGCTCGTAAGAATACTGATAATAGGCGCTGCTTCCTGGAAAAAGCGTGTTGCATACTTTTTACGTGGTTCAACATAAATGATATCATTCGCCTGTAACACCATACTTCCTTGTTTGATCCCTTCAATTACTGAAAGGTCAATTAAATAAACATCATGTGAACCTTTGTTTTCACGAATAAGTTTGATCATTTTTGCTTTTCCATCATCTGCTAATCCTCCTGCTAAAGCAATACCTTCAATTAAGGTTGTATTATTGTTGAATAATGGGATAACCTTTGCATCACCGGCGCTTCCCGGGAAAATAATCACCCGTTTATTAATCACACGAATCATCACATAAGGCCGGATATAATAAGCGGCATATTTTTCTTCCAATAAAGATTGTGCATCACGCAACGTATAACCCGTTATTTTAATTTTACCCAATACAGGTAATTTTACCTCTCCGGCTGCTTCTACAAGATACTGTGTACCCTCCTGAACTCTTAGTATGTTTTGAGTATTCGAATTTAAAGAGGTTAAATCAACCAACTTAAATCCATCATTCGAGTAAAGGCTAAATTCAATAATGTCATTTGGTGAAATCTTATACTCAGCTGCGTTAGTAGAATCAGGATTTTGAGAGTATTTAAAATCCTTCTTTGTCTTAAGCATGATACTGGGGTTTAACCATGATGAACAACTTGACATACAAAAGGCCAGTAGCGAAAAAAGTAACAGTTTTTGCATATATCGATTTTGATAAAAAACAAAGTTAAAAAATATTCTGGAATGCAGTAAAAATTATGATAATAGCTACTTATTGAGCAATTTTTGATAAATTTCCTCCATATCATTCACTAAACGAGTGAAATGAAATTTTTCCTTTACATGTTTCCATCCTTGTTCTGACATTTTTTTGCGCAACCCTTTGTCTTCCGTCACTTTTAATAACTGCTCGGTAAATTCGTCCACATTATCGTTTTCGCATAACAACGCTGTGATACCAGGTAATACTACATTTTCAATTCCTCCAACATTTGTTGAAATGATGGGTTTATTTGCTGCTTGTGCTTCTATCAGGCTTACAGGAGTGCCTTCATTAAAGGAGGTCAAGGTGATGATATCACTTCCGGCTAAGGCAATATCAATATCTCTTATCCAGGATGTAAACGTCAGTAATGTTTTATCCGCGTTAAGTCTTGCATCTGAAAATGCCAATCCCAGTGATTTGGCTTTTGCTTCAATGATCTCCCTGTTTTCACCATCTCCAATAATAAAGGCTCTTATTTTTTGTGATGTTTTTTCGGAGACGCGTTTCAATCCTTCCAGGAACAATGCATGATTTTTTACGGGTACCAGTCGCCCGATAATAGAAATCACCAGCTCGTCATCCGCCACCTGATAGCGATCCCTGAACGATTTTCTTTTCTCCTCCTGATTAATCTGAAACTTACTGAGATCAAATCAAAGGGGAACGACCGCTACTTTACGGGGGGCACAAATGTGAAAAATACTTGTCAGTTCTTCTTTTTGTTTCTCGCTTATTGCAATAATAGCCGTTGATTTGCGGGCCAAAAAGCGTTCAATATTTTTATAAAATGTGGTTGTTAATTTTCCAAAATAAGAATGAAAAACGTGACCATGAAAGGTATGAATAATAATAGGAACACCACAGCTGGAAGCTGCTAATCGCCCCAATGTACCGGCTTTTGAAGCATGTGTATGCACAATATCCGGTTTAAATTCTTTAATTATTTTTTTTAATTTCAGATAAGCTGCCCAATCTTTTTTCAGGTTGATGGAGCGTTGCATCTCTTCAATAATAATGGGTTTTAGTCCCAGGTTATTGACAATAAAATCAGAGCTTTCTTCGGAATCATCTTTTGCACCACCTACCAATAAGGTCTCAAAATCTGCAGATAAATATTTGCTAAGATAAGCTACGTTATAGGTAGGACCTCCTAAATTAAAGCGGTTGATGATGCGAAGAACACGAATAGGTTTACGTATGTAGGGGATGTTTTCTTTGCTCATTTAAAGTCGTTATAATTGCCAGCCGGCACAAACGTACTAAATAAAATATTTTTTATACCAATATTGAAAAACAATTACTCCCCAAATTTTAGCGATAGCATCATTTGGATTTGCAGAGAATAATTCTTCTTTTAATTTTTTTATTTCTTTGGGTTTAAAAATTTTTTGTTCATGTATAAAATCATCTGCCAGTAACTCCTCTGTAATCAATGATTTTAAATCTGTCCGGAACCATTTTAACAAAGGTACTTCAAAACCCTGCTTTTTCCGGTGAAATAATTCTTCGGGTAACATCTCCTTAAAAGCATCCTTTAAAATTCTTTTCCGCTGCGTTCCTTCAATTTTATAGTTAACCGGTAATGTAAATGCAAAATCAACAATTTTGTGATCCAGGAACGGGACTCGTACCTCCAGACTTTGATTCATGCTCATGCGGTCAACTTTTACCAGCATATCATTCTCCAGTACAAGTTGCATATCGGTAAGAAGGATGGAATTATAATCAGTGGTAATGTGTTTTAAAATTTCCTTTTTACGGGAATCGTAATCCGACGACGTTTTTAAAAGCAATGATTCATCTGTTGCATCATTTGTAAACCCAGCCCAGCGCCAGTACCGTTCACTGTCGCTTAGATTCATCCCTTCTGAAAATTTTTGCAATTTCCGGATCGTGTTTCCTGAAACAGTGTTCCTGGATTTAGGCAAATGCTTCAAAAGCGGATAGCTTGCTTTCAAAACACGTGCTTTCAGGCCATTACCGGACGCGATCAATTCGGCTTCGTGCTTGTTATATCCTGCAAATAATTCATCTGCGCCGTCACCGGAAAGTGCAACTTTTACATATTTTTTAGTATGCATACTGAGGATATTCACGGCCAAGGCAGATGAGTCGGCAAATGGCTCATCAATATAATCCAGCATAGTATGCAAGTCGTTGTATAAATCTTCATTGCTCAGTTGAAATACCGTATGATGCGTATGGTATTTTTTTGAAAGCAATTTGGCATAAGCCGTCTCATCAAACAAGGGTTCATCTTTGTATCCAACAGAAAATGTGTTGAGGTGTTTGGTTCGTTGTGCGGCAATAGCCGTGATAATAGAGGAATCAATCCCCCCGCTTAAAAATGATCCCAGAGGTACATCCGCAATCATGCGTTGCTCCACTGCATATTCCAACCGTATCTTCAGCTCTTGCTTGGATTCCTCGTAATTCAATAAATGGGAAGAATCGTAAGCATTTGAAATGGAATAATAATTTTCCTGCGTGGTTTTCCCATTATTCTCAACTGTAATAAAATTGCCAGCAGGTAATTTCCATACATGTTCAAAAATAGAGTAGGGGGAAGGGATATAGTTTAAATGAAGGTAGGTTTGAAGAGAAGCGGTATCAATTTTTTTAGGAATCTCAAAGGCCATTAAGGCTTTCATTTCCGATGCGAACACAAACCTGTCCTGATCTTTATAATAATACAAGGGTTTCACACCAAAACGATCACGGGCAATAAAAAGCTGTTCGGTTTGCTTATCATAAATAGCAAATGCAAATTCACCATCTAACTGGGAAAGGCATTTTTCTTTATCGGCAATAAATAAATGCAACAGCACTTCTGTATCGCTGTGGGATTTAAAAACAAATCCTTTGCTTTCCAGCTGCTTCCTGATTTGCTTGTAGTTAAATATTTCGCCGTTAAAAACAATGGTATAACGTTCGGTAGGATCTGTGAAGGGTTGTCGCCCTGCATCACTGGTATCAATAATGGATAAGCGTCTGTGACCAAATGCAAGTTGATGATGCTGATATATACCTTCTCCGTCAGGCCCCCTATTTTGCAGGGATTTAGTAGCAGCATTTATTTTGCTTACATATTTTTTTCCGGTTGTATTAAATGCAAATATCCCAGTAATGCCGCACATTTATGATGATCTATACATTAAAAACGTAATTGAATTCATGAACTAATTTTCACTAAAAGGCATTTTAGGTTCTTTCTTTTGCAAAATACCTGCTACAATTAAAGAGATAATTAATCCTTCCAAAAAGGTAGTCCCAAACATGGTAAAGGAGCCAAATAAACTTCTGATATGTTCTTCAAACCTCCGGATATCCTCTGCTGTAAGCTGTTTATCCGTGGGGCGGTTTTTCATTGCTTCCACAATTTGATTTTTCGCTTCACTCACATAATACTCAATAGCATCCGGCGCAATGTATTTATAATAGATGAAATTAAAAATAGCCAGGCCTAACGCAACAATTATGGCATAAACCACCCCGGTTCTCAAGGCTGCTTTAAATGGAATAAATCCCTTGTTTTCTTTTTTCTG